>NZ_JASDCM010000005.1:0-251521 GCF_030407915.1 Pseudoalteromonas sp. APC 3250 | reverse complement strand
GGTGTTGTAGCAACTATCGTAGAGTAATAATTAACGTTTAAGTTAATTGTTAGAAAAAGGTCACTTAGGTGGCCTTTTTTAATGGCTGCGATTTACATCATGTGAAGGTGGCGCAGTTACCTTAGGCATAGGTGCTTTGTAGCAACTATCGTAGAGTAATAATTAGCCTAGCTAATTAATACGAAAAAACCCGAGCTTAGCCTCGGGTTTTTTAATGCCTGCAATAAAATAAAGGTTTCAGGTGCAAGGTTTAAGGTTTTAGGTAATACCAATTCGCTTAATTAAGCGGTCTATTTTGAGGCAGGAAAAACGGGGTGATAGCTAGGCAAAAAATTCGCTATTTAGTTGTTCTAAATGAGAATTTTTTAACACAGGTAGCGGCACGTTTAGCCCCGCAAAATGATTGAGTATTATTGCGGATTGGTATAAAGCAGCTCGGTGTAAATTTAACACTGTCACTTGGGTTGAGTTTTATCGCACTTAGAGGGTAAAGCATGAAGGTTCTACACTTACCTTATGCATTGGTGCTTAGTAGCAACGATCGTTGAGTTCTCAATTACTGTAATGCTGCAGGTTTCAGGTTTTAATGAGTGAAGTTTGGCGTTCCTGTTGTTGTCGTAACGAAGTTTAAAGCAGCATTGATACCGCTGCTTAAAAATTAACGAGGCTATTTTAAGGCTTGTTTATCGTTATTTAAGTTGGAACGTTGTTATAATAGGTAATAATTAAATAGTCAGTAGCGCAGAGAGTCCAATGGAACTTGAACAAGATAGCAATTTAACACTTCCTTTATTTATTCTAGATGAAACACTAAGTACCCGTGACTTAGCGCAGCCTGACTTGGAAATTTCAGTTATCTTAAGTGATGAGCTGCTTACTCAACTATGCCAGAACCCCAGTGCTGACAGTAGTATAGGCATTAGCATTGCAGACTATGAGTTGAATATCATCAATTCAAGCTTTGCTACCATAGCGCATAGCGAGCATGACGCTCAATTAACCATAACACAGGGCCCTCTATTAAGCGCTGTGGTGACTACTGTTGAAAACCTAACATTCGTATCACCACAAATCGATATGATGCCTACGTTCGATTTAGGTGATGAGACTGAATAATGAAAAAAAATATTATAGGTACTTTTGTACTGATTATCTTAAGTGGTTGTGCTTACTTAGGTAATGCACATTACAATGAATTATTCGGTCCTGAGAAAACACAAGATCGTATGGTTGCTCATAATAGCGGTGCTGGGGCTGAGTTTTTACAGCAAGTAAAGCCTGTACTCGATAACCGCTGCGTGGTTTGTCATGGCTGTTATGATGCGCCTTGCCAATTAAAACTCTCTTCTCCTGAAGGTATCGACAGAGGCCTCAGTAAAGAGTTGGTTTACGATGGTACTCGGTTGTTAGCCTCAACGCCGAGCCGATTATTATTTGATGCAACCACGACTGAGCAATGGCGTGATAAAGAATTTAGCCCGGTATTAAACGAGCGAGCACAAACTGAAGAAGCCAATTTAGCGGGTAGTGTGTTATTTAATACGCTGGTATTAAAGCAAAGTTCACCCTTGCCAGAAGATGAAGTATTAGATGAACGTTTTGATTTTTCACTTAGCCGCAACCAAAGTTGTGCGACGATGGGTGAGTTTGACCAATTAGCGGATGAGCAACCGCATGCGGGTATGCCTTATGGCTTGCCTGGAGTGACTGCTGCTGAATTTCAGCACTTACAAAACTGGATTAAAAAAGGCGGGAAAATGGCGCACATCAAGCCGCCATCAGCTGCTGAGCTTGCGCAAGTAAAAAACTGGGAAGCATTTTTAAATCAAGATGGTTTGAAGTACCAATTATCAGCGCGCTATATTTATGAGCATTGGTTTTTAGCACACATCTACTTTAGTGATGCACAATCACCTAACTTTTTTAAGTTGGTACGCTCAAGTACTCCCCCTGGTGAAGACATTAAATTAATAAGTTCTCGTCGCCCTTACGATAATCCAAACGTTGAGCGTGTTTATTATCGACTGCTTCACGACCGTTCTACTATTTTATCAAAAACACATTTACCGCTTAAACTTAATGATGAAAAGTTGGCACGTATTTACCAGCAATTTATTGCGCCAAATTACACTGTATCTAGTTTACCAAGCTATGAGCCTACCCTTGCATCAAACCCGTTTAAAACGTTTGAAGCACTGCCTATAGATGCAAAATATCAATTTATGCTCGATGAAGCTGAGCTAATTATTATGGGCTTTATTAAAGGCCCTGTTTGTCGTGGTCAAATAGCACTCAATGTGATTAATGATCATTTTTGGGTGGCGTTTGCTGATCCTAAAAAGGTAGCGACTCCGGCGGTAGGTAAAATGTTGGTGCAACATGAGGATGCATTAGAGTTGCCCGCAGCAGAGGAAAGTAATGCGTTACCGATTTCTAATTGGGTCAAATACTCGGTTCGCGAAAAACGTTACTTAAAAGCCAAGGTAGAGCTTGCTAATAATCTGTTCAAAAACGGCGAGCATTTAACCACCGACTTATTGTGGAAAGGGGATGGGCACAATCAAAATGCGGCACTGACTATTTTTCGACACTTTGATAGTGCAACTGTAGTTAAAGGCTTTATTGGCCAACAACCTAAAACTATGTGGGTGCTTGATTACGCGCTGTTTGAGCGTATTCATTACTTGTTAGTTGCGGGCTTTGATGTGTATGGCAATATTGGCCATCAATTAATAACGCGCTTATACATGGACTTTTTACGTTTAGAAGGTGAGCACAACTTTTTAGCTTTGTTACCTGAAGCTCAGCGAGAGACAATTAAACAGAGTTGGTATCGAAAATCACCACCTAGTTTGTCGACCTTTTTTGAAAACAATCGTGAGTTTAGTCAACCCAGCGGTATTAACTATCAAACAGATGAACCGCAATCAGAGCTATATGGCTTAATTAAAGAGGCATTAGAGCCCGTTTTAAGTCCTCGTTATGACTATAAAAAAGTACCCGCACCATTAAGTGCGATTAATACCATGCCTGCTAAAGCAGTTAACTTACTGCCACAGCTATCGTATGTGCTAGTGAAAGAGCAGGATGGCCACACAGGCTATACGATTATTCACCATAACGCGCACTATAATATTTCGAGTCTACTAAACGAAGATGGACAGCGCGCCTATGAAGAAGATACGGTGACAATTGTTCCGGGCTTTATTGGTGATTACCCTTCTGCAATTTGGTATTTAAATAACGCCCAACAGGTTTCGGCCTTTGCCGAACAGTTACCGCTAATGCAAGTGGAAGCTGATTATCGCGCTTTAAAGTCTAAGTTTGCGATTCGTCGAACTCACCCGCAATTTTGGCAATACAGCGATATTTTACATCAGGTTGCCCGCCAGTACCGAGGTGTTGAATTTGGCATGTTTGATTATAATCGACTAGAAAATCGTTAGGTACACGCTAAACGGTTACAAGAGCCCAGCTTAACTAGCTGGGTTTTTTATATTTAATAATTTAGTAATTAGTTTGCTAAGCTTAGGCTACAGTTAAAACAAAAAAAGTAACCTAGTGTATGTTCAACATTGTTAAGAGTATTCGCAAACGTTACCGTTGGGCTTTAGTTGCTATTGCCTTGTTGGTCAGCGTATCTGCATTACTGATGCAATACTTCTTTTCAGTGCAAAAATACGATGCAAAAATTATCAATATAGCTGGCAAGCAACGTATGCTTTCGCAAAAAATAGCTTGGCATAGCAATGCATTAATTAATCAAACGGATAACCACGCACAACATCTTCAATCGTTAAAACACTCCCTTGAGTTATTTGAACAAGCCCATGAATATTTACTCACTAAGGATGAACAAGGTGACGCAGTTTGTCTAAATACACCTTTATTTGATTTATATTATGCCCCCCCAAGCAACTTAGATGCAGAAGTGTTGGCCTTTATAACGCAAGCTAAAAATTTGGTTTCTCGAAAGGAGCCTATTAATTTGGCTTCGTTTTCTGTGAGCGAAGTTGAAGCATTACTCAAAAAATTAGACACTGCGGTGAGCTTATTTGAGCAACAAGCGGTAAAAAAGGTTGATTGGATCTCTAGTATTGAACTGCTTTGTTGGTTTTTTACTCTGGCATTATTGTTTTTAGAACTTAGATTTGTGTTTATGCCGATGGAAAAACGAGTTCTGCAGACCTTACAAAAGTATCAACAACAAAAAGAATTTGCAGAGCAGGTAAGTAATAACAAAGAGCACTTTATTGCACGAGCCAGTCATGAATTTAGAACCCCATTACAGGGGTTAATTACCTCGATCGATGAGCTAAGAATTCCCACTTCACAGCAGGATATACAGCGCCAAGCTCGGTATTGCTCGGCGAGGTTGTTGGCGATGTTAGATGAATTACAAGATTTACAAGCGCTGAGTTTAAATCGTTGGTCGTTAAACCCGACCTCTGACAACTTACTAACCACCATAAATAAAGTGTTAGTTGTGTATGAATATGGTTGTACTGAAAAAGGGTTAAAGTTAATCAGAGAGTTAGCAGCGAGCTTAGACTGCGCGGTGATTGTAGATCATGCACGCTTACAACAAATAGTTAATGAGCTACTTAGTAATGCATTAAAGTTTACAGAGCAAGGAGAGGTAAAAGTCATCGCTACGCTCAACAATAACCAACTATCGCTGAGCGTCGAGGACACCGGCTGTGGCTTTGATCACCTTATCGAGCAATTAGAATTAGACAGCACTGAGCAAAGTAACCATTTTCAAGGACTCAGAACAGGCCTTGCCCGTGTACAATATATTGTTGATGCCTTTAAGGGCGAGATTCGTTTTGAAAATAATCGTCAGCAAGGGGCATCTGTATTTTTAACATTACCATTAGAGATGGATACTACTTTAAGCAAGTCATCGTCAATGCCTGATAACTTACATTGTTTAGTCGTTGAAGATAACCCACTTAATATGCTGGTACTCACTAAGCTATTAACTGCATTGAACATACACGCTGAATGCGCTGAGAATGGCAAAATAGCGTGTGAAATGGTCGCCAAAAAATCTTATGACGTCATCTTTATGGATTTAAATATGCCGGTTATGGATGGGTTTGAAGCCACTAAAATCTTGCATGATAACGATAAAACACTGCCGATTATTGTGGTTACCGCAAACACCTCTGATAGTGATCTTGCTCGCGCTAAAGCTTGTGGAGCAATAGGTCATATTCATAAACCCATAGATCAGCAAAGTATAATCGCGGCGCTAAACGATGCTTTTCTACCTGAGGTTGATTAAATCTCACTTGCTTAATTATTCCTTATTACGTTAGTTTGAGTTTTTAAGCTCTGTTTTGGGATCTAACGTGCGCTCAATTTTACTACAGCAATTTAGTGGTTATTTATCTACCGATGACAGTGAACGGTATTATATCGACGATTTAACTTGGCAAGTAAAGCAGGGTGAACATTGGGTCTTACTCGGGGGTAATGGTGCTGGAAAATCAGCACTCGCAGCAGCGTTAATTGGTGAAGCAAAACAACAAAGCGGGCAACGTCATAGTACCTTTAACAAGCTACAATTAGTGTCAAGTGATCTACAAAAGCAGTTACTTAATACGCATCGTAAAAGTGAAAAGCCACAAAAAGTAACAGACATGCTCTTTGCTGAGCCTCAAATAAATAGCGATTTATGCCAACTGTTAATCACCGCTTTTAATTTTGATGCCTTACTTAATCGTGATTTTACTGATTTATCTACTGGCGAAACGCGTAAATTATTATTAATTAAAGCGCTATCTGCTAACAGTGATTTAGTTGTGCTTGATGAACCATTTGATGGCTTAGACTCTGAATCGGTTGGGCAGCTCAACCGCCTATTACAGCAGTTGAGCGCACAAACCTGCTTTGTGTTTGTGCTAAACCGTGTTGACGAAATTCCAGCGTTTGTTGATCACTTTGCTTATGTGAATAATGGTCGTTTACAACATAGCTTGGCAAAACCGTGTGCAGCAAAACAAGCGGATTTATTCAAATTACTTCATTTAGAGCATACATCATTAAGTATTCCCGGTGCGCCTGAGCGCTGTTTTAAATCAGCGACAAACATGCCACTTGTTAAGCTCACTAATGCTCATGTGCGTTACAGCGAACAAACAATTTTTGAAAATTTAAACTGGACGATTAACCAATATCAGCACTGGCAACTCACCGGGAAAAATGGCTCAGGTAAAACTTGTTTATTAAATTTAATTACAGGTGATAACCCTCAGTGCTATAACAATGAGATTGAAGTGTTTGGTTTTAAGCGTGGCACAGGGGAGAGTATTTGGGATATAAAACAGCACATTGGTTATATTTCAAATACGCTACATTTGCAGTATCGAGTGAGTATTTCGGCGCTTAATACTATTATTTCAGGGTTTTTCGATAGTATAGGTTTATATCAACAAGCCAGTGAGTTACAAACGCGTTTAGCTAAAGAGTGGTTGGCACTAATAGGTTTAAGTGACAAAACAAATAGCGCTTTTACCCAGCTATCGTATGGCGATCAGCGACTATTACTGATTGTGCGCGCAATGGTTAAACATCCTGCTTTGCTTATTTTAGATGAGCCATGTTTAGGGCTTGATGAGGCAAATCGTCAACGCGTTTTACTGCTGATTGAAAAGGTGTGTGCTGCAAAAACGAGTACCGTTATTTATGTAAACCATCATGCAGCAGATACCATTAAAGGGATTGAACACACCTTAAAAATGGAAGATTTTAAACCGGCTCACTATGGGCAACAAGCTGCTCATAGTGAGACGCTTATATAAGCTTGTTTATAACTGAGTAACCTTAAACCCTTGGTCGCGAAGTTGTTTAATTAAACCATGCTGCTCAACTAAGTGCAGAGCACCTACCGCAATAAACACCTTACCTTGTTCAAGTTTAGGCGTGAGCTGAGTGACCCAATTATTATTGCGCTCAATAAGCATCACTTGCTCGCTTTGTTGACCGTATTGGCTGTCATCAAAACTGGTGTGGTAATAGCTGGTTAGGGTTTGCATATCGCCCTTTTTCCATGCATCCACTAGGGTGATAAAGTAGGTATTAATATCGCTTAGTTGCTCAAAAGTTTCTGCCATCATGGCATTGCTTAATGACTCTAAGCCATTAAACATCTGTAGTTGTTGCTCTATGGTTTCAAGCTCCGCAATGTTAATACTGTGCTTTTGCGCGTACTCGAGTATTTGCTTATCGATGCCGTTTTTATCAGAATAGCCCGCGTTTTGAAACTCAATTTGCATCATGGTCAACATGACAGCCCAAGGTTTAAAACTGTTGAACATGGCAATATCAATCGATTTTTTAGCAAAGTAGTCTTTGAGGAGTTGATAATTTTTTTCTGAAAGCTCGCTCTGTAGCGTACGCCCGTTAGTAAGCAGCATAAACGGCATAGAACGTTGTTGCATTTGTAATGGTGATAGTTTACTTATATCCACTTCAACAACAACTTGATTACTGTCATCCAGTGCGTGAGTCACTTTTTGTGGTAGCCCTTTCATGCTGGCATCACCCACATGCACGGTGCCAAATAAATACGAGCTAGCGCCTTGTTTTTCTATTTTGAATAGAGCCGGTGCTGCATAGCCATTGACGCTAAAGGCTAAAAGTAATAACACCATAAATAAATGACTAATACGTAATGACACGTTCATAAAATCCTATCCAAGTTTAAGTCGTTTTATAAATACTAACTTAGTTTACTTTATAGGTAACGTAAAAATGCCTGATTAATCAATCAGGCATTTTTCGGTGTTATTGATACCAATTATTGCTGTAGGCCATGTTGCCATAATTAGCCAGCGCACGAGCTTGCTTGATGAGTGCGCTATCGTTATGTTTGGGGTGTAATTGCTTATTTTTATAAATATAGGTGGTTGCCGGTTTATCTGGCTGCAAAATAACAACGTTATCATTTTGCATGTAAGCAAAGTTTTTATCGTACTGCATCATTGCACGCTGCTTATTTTTGGCCACAGGGCGAGTGAGATCGTGACCAATCATTGGGTGTTCACCGCTGGCGCCAATAAGCGACAGTAAGGTGGTAGGAATATCCAGCTGACTGGCTAATTGATGATCGCGTTTGGGCTTAATACCGTTTCCAAAAATAACCGCAGGAATTCTAAAGTGATCAATAGGTACAAGGCTGGAACCAGACACGCGTGAGTCGTGATCAGCAATCACTATAAACACAGTATCGTCCCAGTAAGATGACTTTTTCGCCTTTTCAATGAATGTGCCTAGGGCATAATCTGCATATTTAGCTGCGTTATTACGGCTTTGCTTTGGTTGCTCAAACAGGGCTATTTTACCGTCCGGAAATTCATAAGGGCTATGATTAGAACTACTAAAAATCAGACTAAAAAATGGCTTTTGCTGTTGTTGTAATTTATTCAGCTCTTTATCTGCTTGAGTAAATAAATCTTCGTCAGATGCGCCCCATGAACCATTAAAGTTAATGTTATCGAAGCTTTCACTATCAACAATATCACTAAAGCCGTTACCCAAAAAGAAGCTACGCATGTTGTCAAAGTGACTTTCTCCACCATAAATAAACTGAGTATGGTAGTCCTGCTTTGCTAAAAAACTAGCCAAGGTAAAAAAGTCACGTTGTGATTTATCGAGTTTTACAACCGCGCGTGAGGGAGTCGGTGTAAAACCGGTTATAACTGCTTCAATACCGCGTACAGAGCGAGTGCCGGTAGCGTATAAGTTATCAAATCCCCAGCCCTGTTGATAAAGTGCATCTATATTAGGCGTTAAGGGTAAGCCACCTAAGGTACCTACATAACGAGCGCCCAAGCTTTCTTGCAGAATAATAACCAGGTTTTTCTTTTTACCTTGGTAGCTTGCCTGATGAAAAGTGCGGGTAGGGGCATTTGGATTATTAAATATTGCTTGAGGATTTTGCATGGTACTGCGTACTGTGGCGAGTAACTCCTCTTGAGGGACCTTGCCATAATATGCCTGACTTGATTGCTCATTGGAGAGCTGTTTTAACGCAAATGCTACGCTATATGATGAATTAAGCGTGAGGTCATTCAGCAAGTGGTCGGTCGAAAATGCCACCATAGCGGGGTTTAATGGACGATGGCCTAATGAATTTCGAGCGCCTAACAGTGTTAGGCTACATATAATAACAGCTAATAGTGATAGTTTTATTGCCCCTAGGGACGAGCGGTTTTGCCATTGCTGAGTAAGAATTTTGTTAGCAAATTTAATGGTGAAAACGAGCGCTAAAACAGCGAAGAGGACTTCGAGTTTGTAACCTGAAAAAATCATTTTAGAGACTTCTTTAGGATAAATAAGGTATTCAATAAATAGGCGATTAGGGCGTAAGTCGTATTCGTTAATAAACGTGGGTGTAATAACCTCAAAAAACACTAACATTGCAGCCATTATTACTAAATACCACTTTACGACTCCTCGAATATAAGCAGTTAATTTGAGAGCATGTGCTGCAAGTGTTAGTAACAAAGCGGGGGTTATGATGTAGCATAATGTTGCTATATCAACACGTAAACCGCCTACAAAAACAAAGTGCCAGGCGCCTTCGGTAAATACACGGCCACTTTGCCACAAACTTAAACCTAATCGCGCAAAAGTTAGCAAGCATAGGAGTGCGAAAAAAAATACCGCTAAAACCCACAATGGCCCCAGTACTTTTTTAGTGCTACTGATTAAGTCCATAGCACAGACCACCAAACTAAAATAGCAATAAGCATGGCGATAAAGACACTGGCGGATGCAATATCTTTAGCTAGGCCTGATAGTTCATGATATTCGCTACCGATGCGATCAACCACCACTTCGACTGCGGTATTGACCAACTCAGCAAATAACACAAACAATAAGCTGGCAATCAAGATTAATTTGCTACTTAAAGTAATTTCTTGCAAGCAGGCAAATACGCCTAGCAAACTAAATAAAACCAACTCTTGCTGAAAAGCAGCCTCAAATCGGCTCATCCATTTTAGGCCGTTAAATGTATGGCTTAAGGTAAAAATTAGGCGCATTAGGCCTTGGCGTTTTATAACGGTTTTATTATTCATATTTTAGTTTCGCTATGGTTAATCGTTTGACATGACGCGAGTAAATCTTCAGAGGTTTGGTAGGTTTTACTCGCAACACCGGTTAAGCTTAAAAGGGTATGAAAAATAGCATCGTGTGATTGCGCTAAAGTGCTATTTAAGTTGTTTAGACACTTGGCTGTAATGCGCTGATTATGCTCATCAGCCCAGATGTAAAGAGGCACATGGGTTTGAGCTGTTGGTGCAAATGCATAGGGAAAGCCATGTAAGTATGCGCCATTTTCACCGAGCGACTCGCCATGGTCTGACACATACAGTAACTGCTTATCAATATTAGCTGGCAGTGCCTTTAACTGTTCAATAACTTGAGCGTTGATAAAATCACTATAAGCAATTGTATTATCGTAGGTGTTAACCAGTTCTTCAGCGCTACAGTTTTGAATATCGCTGCGGTCGCAGGTTGGACTAAACTGTTTAAATTTTTCAGGGTAGCGCTTAAAGTAAGTAGGGCCATGTGAACCCATCATATGCAGCACTATAACCGTATTAGCCTGACTCAAATTGGCAAGCTTGTACTTTAAAGGGGCTAGTAACGCTTCATCAAAACAGTATTTACCATCACATAGTTCAGATGCTTTGGTATCAATATTAATGGTAGGTACGCGCGTGCAGACGTTTTTACAGCCACTGTTATTATCAACCCACAAGACATCTGCGCCTGCTTGTTGTATCAAATCAATTACGTTTTGCTGGTTATCACTGTCTAAACGAGAAAAATTGGCATGAGTTTGCAGTGAAAACATACATGGTACTGACACTGCTGTGGCCGTGCCACACGACGATACGTTATCGAAATAAGTGACATTATGTTTTTGCGTGTATTGGTTGGTATTACGCTCATAGCCTTGGTAGGAAAAATTTTCAGCTCGAGCGGTTTCACCAACCACGATAACAGTAACTCGTGTTGTGCTTGGCGATGCTAAAGTTGGCGTGGTATCAATATTTTTAAATTCAATATCGCTATAAAGTAACTGGTCACGGGCGTATTTGTAGCCACTAGAGAGATATTGAAATGGAATAATTTCTTTTTTAAGAATACGGTTATTACGACCCGTTGCCGCGTAATCGGCGTAAAAGTTAACGACCACTAATGCAATCAGTGCAAAGCTTGCTAAAAGCAGTTTAAGACGGCTAATAACTTCTTTGTATGGGCGAGCGCAGTTTATTTTTATTCTACTCAAAATAAAGACAGGTAATGCGGCAAAAAGCAGTAAAAAGCCAACAAGTTGCAGGTTTAAATAGCTTAACGCTTCACTAGAGTCAGTTTCGACGGTGTTTTGTATCATGGAATAATCAAACACCACACCATAGTTCAATGAGCCATATAACGCCGCACTCGAGAGCACTAGCAGCAAGTAGTTAATGGGTTTTAGTATTCCCCGAATAGAAACCACTGAAAAGAATATGATTAGCAAACAAATCAGTAGTAACGGCACAGAAAACAAAAATAGCCATGAAAATGTGTGCAACGAGGTAATAGCGCTAAACGCACCATGCATAAATGGAATATTAATAACTAAGCCGTAATAACAAGCCATAAAAATAATGAATGCATTAGCACTGCAATTAAAATAAAAGCGTTTTTTAGTATTTTCTTGCGGTTGCTTACTGAGTTTGAAAGTTGGGTTCATAACACGCCTCTTTTTCGTGAACGTTGTTATGCTAGGCTGCCAGACTTAAGAAACTCTTAAGAAATCGATTTATTTTAATTTTGTTAGATAAAAATGAGGTGGCTTACTAAAAATTAATCAAACCAGAATTCAGTGTTATAAGAATAGTGAATTTCCTGAGTTGAAATGAAGGGATAAAAAATCTATTTAACCTGGTTTAATTGAATTTTAAAACCTGAGTAAGCGTGTTTTTATAATTATTTTGAATTGAATTTGGTGTTGACTTACCGCCCTGAGCGCGGTACTAATATAAAAAGACAGCGAAACAAGATGTTCGCAATGACTAAATCTTAAATGGTACTGAATTTTATGCTTAAAAATGCACTTAACCTAGTCCTGATTATTATCGTGGTGATTATTCCCGCGAGGGCTTCGTAGTGCTTTAAAAAACTAAGCATTGAAAAGCCCTCCGCACTTAACCGTCCGGGGGGCTTTTTAGTTTTAGAGTTAAATTTTTAATGGGTTGTCACACAGGAATGAGGATTTACTAATGACAGGCGCAGAACTAACAATCGATTTACTCGCCAAACACGGCGTAGATGAAGTATTTGGCTACCCAGGTGGTGCTATTATGCCCATTTACGATGCCTTGTATGGTGCGCCTGTAAAACATTATCTTACTCGTCATGAGCAAGGTGCAGGGTTTGCCGCCGTGGGCTATGCACGCAGTACTGGACGTTTAGGTGTGTGCTTGGCAACATCAGGCCCTGGAGCTACTAATTTAATTACCGCATTGGCAGATGCCATGATGGACTCAGTGCCTTTACTTGCTATTACAGGGCAAGTACCAACCGCCGCTATTGGCTCTGATGCTTTTCAGGAAATTGACGTGCTTGGCATGTCGCTTTCGTGTACTAAACACAGTTACATGGTTGAGCGAGCAGAAGATTTAGCCGAAATATTACAAGAAGCGATGCATTTAGCACAAAGCGGCCGTCCAGGCCCCGTTTTAGTTGATATCCCCAAAGACATTCAAATGGCGCAGGTGCCTTTTAAACCTTGGTTAGCGGCAGATGAATACTTACCGCAACTTAATTTAAACCAAGTTGCTATCGCCAATCAATTACTCAGTGAAGCCAAGCAACCCGTAGCGTATGTTGGTGGGGGCGTTCATGCCGCTGATGCGCAAAATGAATTAATGCAATTTTTAAATAAAACGCAGATGCCTGCGGTTTCAACCCTTAAAGCATTGGGCAGTGTATTACCTGATTACGAATATGATTTAGGCATGCTAGGTATGCATGGTGGTCAAGCCGCTAATTTAGCGGTGCAAGAATGTGATGTATTAGTGTGTATTGGTGCTCGCTTTGATGACCGTGTAACAGGCAACTTAGCTAAGTTTGCTGCAAAAGCAAACGTGATTCATTTAGACATAGATGCAGCCGAGGTCGGTAAACGTAAACCCGCAAAGGCTTCTTTAATTGCTGATTTAAAAACCTCACTTCCCGCCCTTGAGTGCGTCGTTACGCCAAAAGCGTGGTGCGATCATAATAAACAAATGATGGTTAAGCATGCATGGCGCTACGACTATCCTGGTGAAAAAGTATTTGCCCCTTATTTACTTAATCAACTAAGCCAGCGTATGCCAAGCACCAGTGTTGTTTGCTGCGATGTGGGTCAGCACCAAATGTGGGTTGCGCAGCATATGAAATTTAACCATCCATGCAACCACTTAAGCAGTGGCGGTGCAGGCACCATGGGATTTGGTTTACCTGCGGCAATCGGCGCACAAATAGCGAGAAAAGATGACTTTGTGATCACCGTATCAGGTGATGGCTCAATCATGATGAATATCCAAGAGCTTGCCACTATTCGTCGTAATAATTTACCAGTAAAAATACTGATACTTGATAACCAGCGTTTAGGCATGGTACGCCAATGGCAGGAGTTATTTTTTGAAGGGCGCTATAGCGAAACTAACTTGTCAGATAACCCTGACTTTGTGCAGCTAGCGGCTGTTTTTGGTATTGCGGGGCAAACGATTACTCATGCCAACCAAGTGGATGATGCAATTACAGCCTTATTAAATAGTGATGGGCCTTACATTGTTCATGCTTGTATTGATGATAAAGAAAACGTATGGCCACTTGTTCCACCTGGGGCTGCTAACGATGAAATGATGACGGAGAAAGCACAATGAAACATAGTTTAACTATTGCCTTAAAAAGCCAAAGTGTCGCAATCGAGCGCTTTTTACGTGTCGTGCGTCATCGTGGTTTTGATTTAACTCACTTGCAGCTCAATATGGACGATGGCCAATATAATATGGCCATGACGGTTGATAGCGATAAACCAATTTATTTGCTTACCAGTCAACTAAATAAATTGGTTGATGTGAAACATGTAACGCTACAAAGCTTACAGCAACAAGCTGTATAACAAAAAATTTAACAGATTTTACGAGTAACTGTTCACGTGGTTACTCATCAATTTTAAGAATGAGGAATGCCCGCATTTATTGCGGCAAATACTGAGGTAACTATGGCTAAATTAAGAAGTGCAACGACTACTGAAGGACGTAAACGCGCAGGCGCAAGAGCATTATGGCGTGCAACAGGCATGACCGACACCGACTTTGGTAAACCAATTATTGCTGTGGTTAACTCATTTACACAATTTGTGCCGGGGCATGTGCATCTTAATCAGCTCAGTGAACTAATGGCTGAAACCATCACCCAAGCGGGCGGTGTTCCAAAAGAATTTAATACCATCGCCATAGATGACGGTATTGCCATGGGGCACGGCGGTATGCTTTATTCACTGCCATCGCGCGATTTAATAGCCGACTCGGTAGAGTACATGGTCAATGGCCATTGTGCTGATGCGATGATTTGTATCTCAAACTGCGACAAAATCACCCCTGGGATGATGTTAGCGGCGCTGCGTTTAAATATACCGGTTATTTTTGTATCGGGTGGCCCTATGGAAGCGGGTAAAACTAAATTAGCCAATATCGATATTAAACTCGATTTAGTAGATGCCATGGTTAAAGGTGCCGATGAATCGGTAAGTGATGCCGACTCAGAGCAAGTTGAACGCTCTGCATGCCCTACCTGTGGGTCGTGTTCAGGGATGTTTACTGCCAACTCAATGAACTGTTTATTAGAAGCAATAGGCCTTGCGCTGCCGGGTAACGGTACCACGCTTGCGACCCACAAAGACCGTAAACAATTGTATGTTGAAGCAGGTGCTCGCATCGTTGATTTATGCCGCGAGTATTACCAAAAAGATAACCAAGACGTACTGCCTCGTGCCATCGCTAATAAAACCGCATTTATGAACTCTATGGTGGTTGATATTGCCATGGGCGGCTCATCAAATACGGTATTACATTTACTCGCAGCGGCACAAGAAGCTGGCGTTGATTTTGATATGTCACACATTGATGAACTTTCACGTAAAACCCCGTTTTTATGTAAAGTTGCCCCAGCTACCGCGCAATACCATATTGAAGACGTACACCGCGCTGGTGGCATGATGGCCATAGTACGCGAGCTTGGTAAAGCCGGCTTGGTTGATTTATCGGTTAATCATGTTGCCGGCATGACCATGGGTGAGCTGGTAAAAAAATGGGATGCAACGGATCCTAATAACGAAGTGGCGCGAAAGTTTTACCGCGCGGGTCCCGCTGGTATTCGTACTACTAAAGCCATGAGCCAAGATTGCCGTTGGGACGAAGGGGATAATGACCGTGAACATGGTTGTATTCGCAGTGTTGAACATGCATTTCGTCAAGATGGCGGTCTGGCGGTACTTTCAGGTAACTTAGCGGTTGATGGCTGTATTGTTAAAAGTGCCGGCGTTGTCGATGAAATGCTGCACTTTGAAGGCACTGCTGTTGTTTATGAGTCTCAAGATGACTCTGTAGAAGGGATTTTAAATGGCGAAGTAAAAGCCGGCGATGTAGTTGTAATTCGTTACGAAGGCCCTAAAGGCGGCCCAGGCATGCAAGAAATGCTATACCCAACCAGCTACTTAAAATCAAAAGGCTTGGCTGAAAAATGTGCCTTGATCACCGATGGTCGCTTCTCGGGTGGTACGTCAGGTTTATCAATTGGCCATGTGTCTCCCGAGGCAGCCAGCGGTGGCGCGATAGCTTATGTTGAAAATGGCGATAAAATTATCATCGATATCGCTACTCGAGAAATCACTTTAGCATTAAGCGATGAGAAACTCGAAGCTCGCAGGCAAAAACAATTGGCTCGTGGTAAACAAGCTTATAAGCCGCTTAACCGCGATCGTTATGTGTCATCTGCGCTTAAAGCGTATGCGCTACTTGCAACCAGTGCTGATAAAGGTGCGGTGCGTGATTTAGCCAAACTGGAGGAGCTTAGTTAGGTATGGTTTCTCAAGAACTCGATTATTTTCGCGCTATTATCCAAGCCAATATGGAGCCTTTAGCTAAGGTGACTGAGGTGAGTGAAATGGCCGAATTGAGTGCACGATTAGGTAATCATGTTTGGTTAAAGCGTGAAGATCAGCAACCGGTGTACTCGTTTAAATTACGCGGTGCTTTTAATAAATTAAATAAGCTGCCAAAGGGCTCGGTCGTGATAACCGCATCGGCAGGCAATCATGCTCAAGGGGTGGCGCTGAGTGCTTCACACCTAGGGCATAAAGCCACCATTGTTATGCCCGTAACGACGCCTGAAATTAAGGTTAATGCGGTAAGGGCATTGGGTGGGGAAGTCGTGTTACATGGTCATCAATTTGATGCCGCAAAGGCGTATGCGCTTGAATTAACTGAGCAGCGAAACGGCGTATTTGTCCCTCCATTTGATGACCCCGATGTCATTGTTGGTCAAGGCACAGTTGCCCGTGAACTAATGCAACAGCTGAACGACTTAGACGTGGTATTTATTCCTGTTGGCGGCGGCGGATTGCTGGCGGGTATGGCGGTATACATTAAATCGCTGCGCCCAGATATCAAAGTGATTGGGGTCGAGGCTAATGAAAGCGCTTGTTTAAAAGCTGCCATGGAAGCGGGAGAGCCTGTAGAGCTAGAAAGAGTAGGAAGCTTTGCCGATGGTGTTGCCGTAAAAATAATTGGTAGCGAAACATTTAGACTGGCGCAAAAGTTTTGCGATGAAGTGGTGACCGTGTCAGATGATGAAATATGTGCTGCCATGCAAGATATTTTTGTATCAACCCGTGCTATTGCCGAACCTTCAGGCGCACTTGCAACTGCAGGGCTTAAAAAATGGTCTCAGCAGTCGGGTTTAAAGGGGTTAAACTTAGCGGCTATTTTGTCTGGTGCTAATTTAAATTTTGATCGCTTACGCTATGTAGCTGAACGTACTGCATTGGGTGAGAAGAACGAAGCATTATTAGCGGTAACAATTGATGAAAAACGCGGTAGCTTTAAACAGTTTTGTGCCTCTTTAGGTGGGCGCGCTATTACCGAATTTAACTACCGATATGCGGGGCCTGGCGAGGCGCAAATTTTTGTTGGTATTGCACTGCGCCAAGGATTAGCAGAACTTGAGGAGCTTAAACAAAGCCTAACCGATAATGGCTATTCGTTTTGCGACTTGTCAGATAACGAATTAGCAAAACTGCATGTACGCTATATGGTTGGTGGTAAAGCGCCAGAGCAGCTACATGAACGCTTACTGCGGTTTGAGTTTCCAGAGTACCCAGGTGCATTAGCGCGCTTTTTAGATACACTGGGTAGTAATTGGAATATCACTTTATTTCACTACCGTAATCATGGCGGTTCAACGGGTAATGTATTGGCAGGTTTTGCTATTGAGCCAAGTCAATATGAGATGTTTAATGAGCACTTAAACCGCCTAGGTTACAGTGTTCAAGACGAAACCCATAACCCGTGTTTCACCCAGTTTTTAACCACACAACCTCAAGCAGAAAAGCTTGAAAAGCTCGCCTTAGCATAATCCTATTTTAAGCAGGCATCTTCTGTGGATGCTTGCTTTATCAGCTGCTTTACATATAGTTACGTTAATCACTACGTTTTTTGGAAACTCTCTTTGTTACTTAAAGGAATGATAATTAGCGCCTGCCTTTTTTGTAGCCAGTTAATGGCGCAGGAATCAGTCACACTACAATTAAAGTGGACACATCAATTTCAATTTGCGGGCTATTATATGGCTCAGCAAAAAGGGTATTATGATGAGGCCGGTTTAGACGTTACTATTGTGCCTGCAGATCAAAAACGACCCAATAGTTTTGGCGCGGTAGAGCGTGGTGAAGCCCAGTTTGGGGTTGCGCATTCTGGTATTTTACAGCAGCGTATTGCAGGTAAACCCTTTGTCGCCATGGCTGCCATATTACAGTTTTCTCCTTATTGCTGGATGGTCAAAGAAAGTTCTGATATTTTTCATGCCCGTGATTTTGTCAATAAACGTGTAAGTGAAGTGAGTAAAGAGAGCAATTCTGAGTTGTTAACTATGCTCAAGCGCAGCGGTATAAATACCGAAAAGTTGGCTATATACAAAGGCGATAAATTACAAAAAGCATGGATGGAAAATAAAATAGATGCCATCGAAGTCTATGTTACCGACTTACCTTATTATATGGATCAGCAAGGTATTGCTCATCGACTTATATGTCCACAACGTTATGGTATGGACGTATACGCAGATATTTTATTTACCAGTGATAACATGATTAAGTACCACCCCGATACGGTAGAAAAGTTTTACCAAGCGAGTTTAAAAGGGTGGCGTTATGCGGTAATGAATATGGATGAAGCCATCGCCATTACTCAGCAGTTTTATGCCCCTGAACGTAGTTTTCATCAATTAGCTTATGAGGCCGAAGTGCTAAAAGACTATATTGCGCCGCCAAGCACCAATGTGGGTAATATGTCGATGGCCAAATGGCGTTTAATTGCTGATTTATATGAGATTGACCAAACAAAGTTTGACGAAGTAAAAGCCGATTTTATTTATAAATATAAAAAACAAGAAACGTTGCAGCTTTCTTGGATGCTGATTGCGGCCATTATTATTAGTATTATTTCTATTCCCCTTTATTTACGGTTAATGTTCAAAGCACGCTAATGGCTAATTTAACCAATAGAAAAGGTGGGAAAGTTAAGTAATCCCCTTGCTCTGCGAGGTTAAAAAAATAACCGCTTAATTAGGCGCGAGTGTACTGGTATAATTTATTGCCTTTTTAATATTTTAAGCTGTTATGACCTTAACTGAGCAATTTACTGCCCTCGATTCGTTACTGATGAATACGCGCTCGTATTGGCAATGTACTGCGTTTGATTTTGACTGTTTACCGTGGCCTGAGTTACACGACCCCCTAACTGCTTTAACTGATCTGGACGTTGCTGAGTTAGATACTGATCAAGCGCAACTTTATCAGTTTTTTTCACCTTACATACCCGGTATTGAGCAATTAAGCCAATTAGCTTCACTCCCTGTCATAACAAGCAGTCGAACGGATTATCCGTTTTGGATTAGTAACGGTATTAAAGGACGAAAGTTTACACAGCTACAAGACTTTGTTGGTGCGCTACCTGCCAATGATCAGCCTATTTTAGAGTGGTGTGCAGGCAAAGGCCATTTAGGACGAATGTTAGCTTTTAATGGTGCGCCGAGCGTGCACAGTATTGAGCTACAATCTCACTTATGTGAGCAAGGACAAAAAAGTGCGCAGCAACAGGGGCTTGCTATGCAATTTAGCCAAGCTGATGTACTCACAGATAACACTCAGGATTTTTTTAACCCACAAACCCATGCCGTTGCTTTACATGCCTGCGGTGCGTTACATCAAACTTTTATGCATCAAGCCAGTGCGGCCAAAGTAACACAAATTAGTTTTTCACCTTGTTGCTATCACTTGTTTACCGAGAATAATTATCAAGCAATGAGCGAACAGGCGAAGCGAAGTGCGCTTAATTTAACTCATCGAGATTTAAAACTCGCCTTGCAAGAAACCGTCACGGCTCCATCGCGAGTGGGCAAAGTACGAAAAACAGAAGTTGAGTGGCGACTCGGGTTTGATGCTTTAAGAAAGTCACTCACCGGTGAGTTGGCGTATGTTAGTGTGCCCTCAGTGAATAAAGCAATATTTTCAGATTCGTTTGAATCATTTTGTAAGTGGGCGGCAGATAAAAAAGCCTTAAAACTGCCAAAAGATATTGATTACAATAAATTTTTATTGATTGGGCAGGCGCGAAAAAAGATAACCGAGCGAGTTGAACTGGTTCGACATGTGTTTAGAAGAGCAATAGAAGTTTGGCTTGTGCTCGATCGTGCTTTATATTTGCAACAGCAAGGCTATAACGTCAGTGTTAGTACATTTTGTGAGAAGCAATTAACACCCCGTAATATTTTAATTTTAGCCAGTTTAACGCCCTCGACCTAAAAGAGATGTAATGAGAAATTTAAATAACCTACTAGAAAATAATAAACGCTGGGCATCTAGAACGAGCGAAGCTAATCCCGAATTTTTTAAAATTTTATCGATGCAACAAAATCCAGAATATTTATGGATTGGTTGTTCTGACTCACGAGTTCCTGCTAATCAAATTGTTGATTTATTACCAGGTGAATTGTTTGTGCATCGTAATGTTGCCAACGTGGTAGTGCACACAGATCATAATTGCTTATCGGTTATGCAGTATGCGGTTGAAGTATTAAAAGTTAAACATATTATGGTTGTTGGCCACTACGGTTGTGGTGGTGTACAAGCGGTATTAAACGAAGATCGCTTTGGCTTTATTGATAACTGGCTACGCCATGTTGGTGATGTAAAAGAAAAGCATTTAGAGCAACTTAATGCTCTACCAGAAAAACAGCGTCTTGATCGTTTAATTGAGCTTAATGTGATTGAGCAAGTGCGTAACGTATCGCGCACTAGCATTGTTCAAGATGCTTGGTTACGAGGTCAAGAGCTCACAGTGCATGGCTGGGTATATGGATTAGAAAACGGTCACCTGCATGATTTAGAGTCGGTAGTTAGCTGCGCTGAAGAAGAATGCACTAGCTATAAAAAGGCAGTACACCATGTACTGAACAAGTCAGCGGGTAGTCACGCTTAATATGGCTAAAACGGCGTTAATAATCGGCAGTACCGGCTTAGTGGGCAGCCAGTTATTACAACAGCTGTTAGCATCTCCTTGCTATACGAAAGTAGTGAGCTTATCGCGCCGCCAATTAGACTTTTCTCATCCTAAATTAACTAGCCATGTTATTGATTTTGAGAACCTGACACATTACGTTGAGTTATTCAAAGGTGACGTGTTTTTTTCCTGCTTAGGCACCACGTTAAAGCAAGCTGGAAGCGCAGCAGCACAGCGTAAAGTTGATTTTGAATACCAATTTATTTGTGCGCAAATGGCGGCCAATAACGGTGTTCCTCATTATTGTTTGGTGTCATCAAGTGGCGCAAATGCGCATAGCATGAGCCGTTACCTAAAAATCAAAGGGGAACTTGAGCAGCAGGTAAAGCAGCTTGGTTTTTCGCGCTTGAGTATATTGCAACCGTCTTTGTTAGTCGGCGAGCGATCAGAGCTTAGAATTGCAGAAAAGTTAGGTGAGGTGGTACTGCCACTGTTAACGCGTTTTGGCATCTTCAAACGGTATAGACCAATAACCGGTGAGCAAGTAGCTAATAAATTGCTAAGGGTGAGCATAGAGCAGCAACAAGCAACGGGTTACTATGTGCTCGACGAGCTATTTGAATAACTGAGTGATTAGCGCCATAAAGCAGGTTCGTCTATGGCGTTATATTTATTATTCTGCGTCTGTTTTTGCCGATAATTGCTGTTCAAGTATCGCTACTTTTGCTTCTAATTCAGTTAGCTTTTCACGGGTGCGGATCAGCACTTGGCTTTGAATATCAAACTCTTCACGGCTTACAAAGTCCATTTCGGCAAGCTTATTTTGTAACACTTGCTTGGTTTTACCTTCAAGTGTATCAGCCAGGTTTTTTACACCTTGTGGCATGTTATTAGTGATCTGTTTCGCAATTTCTTCAAGTTTTGCTGGGTTAATCATAGTCGTCCCTTGCCTGTTGCCTAAAATGATAATAACTAATATTACCTTATTGGCTAGGCGTATTGTAGTGATTACGTTAAAATTGCCCGTCTTTTTGCAATCAGCTGGTCGTTATGAAACTCAATCCTAAACAAGATGAAGCGGTAAAGTACATTAGTGGTCCTTGCTTAGTATTAGCTGGCGCAGGCTCGGGTAAAACACGAGTTATCACCAACAAAATTGCTTACTTAGTACAGAAGTGTGAGTATCAAGCGCGTAATATTGCGGCGGTTACCTTTACCAATAAAGCGGCTAAAGAAATGCGCGAGCGGGTTTTGCAAACCTTAGGAAAGCAAGAGTCTAAAGGTTTATGGGTCTCTACATTTCATACACTCGGGCTTGAAATCATCAAAAAAGAGTTAAAAACACTGGGTTTTAAGCCTGGTTTTTCGCTGTTTGACGACCAAGATACGAATCAACTACTCGGTGATTTAACCGAAGATGAGCTTAAAAAAGACAAAGACTTACTTAATCTACTTAAAATGCAAATTGGTAGCTGGAAGAATGAACTCATTTTACCAGAGCAAGCTATTCGCGAAGCCAGAGAGCCACAAAAAGCCTTGTTCGCTCAATTGTACGCACGCTATCAAAACCAACTTCGCGCTTATAATGCACTCGACTTTGATGATTTAATTATGATCCCCACGCTGCTTTTAAGCAGTAACGCCACTTCACGTGAACGTTGGCAGCAGCGTTTTCGGTATTTACTGGTGGATGAATACCAAGATACTAATACCAGCCAATACCAATTAGTAAAATTGCTGGTTGGTGAACGTGCACGCTTTACTGTGGTAGGAGATGACGATCAGTCAATTTACTCTTGGCGTGGTGCTCGCCCACAAAACTTGGTGCTATTAAGTAAAGACTATCCAGGATTAAGATTAATAAAACTAGAGCAAAATTACCGTAGTGCAGGGCGCATTCTTAAAGCGGCTAATATATTAATTGCAAATAACCCCCATGAGTTTGAAAAAAAGCTCTTTAGTGAACTTGGCTATGGTGAGCAAATTAAAGTCATTGGTTGTCGCGATGAAGAGCATGAGTCTGAGCGTGTGGTTGCAGAGATTATTTCTCATAAGTTTATGAAGCGCACCAGCTATAAAGATTACGCGATTTTGTACCGGGGTAATCACCAAGCGCGTGGTTTTGAAAAGTCGTTAATGAGTAACCGTATACCTTATAAAATTAGCGGCGGGATGTCGTTTTTTTCACGTTCTGAAATTAAAGATATCATGGCTTACTTACGTCTTTTAGTGAACCAAGATGATGACAATGCCTTTTTAAGAATCGTGAATACGCCACGGCGTGAAATAGGCACGGTGACGCTTGAAAAACTAGGCACCTTAGCCAATGAAAAACATCAAAGCTTGTTTGCCACCTGTTTTGATAACGACTTAGGATACAGACTAAAAGGACGTGGTTTTAATGCGTTAGCTGGGTTTGCCCGTTGGGTGGTTGAGCTGTCGGATAACGCAGTACGCAGCGATACCTTAGAAGCGGTCAAAGATTTAGTGCGAAATATTAATTATGAAGCCTATTTATATGAATCATCACCGAGTGCCAAAGCCGCCGAAATGCGGATGAAAAATGTCTCGGAGCTGTACCGTTGGATCACCGATATGCTGACTGGCGATGCCGATAATCCGCCAATGACGTTAGCTGAAGTGGTTAGTAAATTGACCCTGCGCGATATGCTAGAGCGTAACGAGGAAGAAGATGAAGCAGATGCAGTACAATTACTTACGCTGCATGCTTCAAAGGGACTCGAGTACCCTTATGTATTTATGGTAGGCATGGAAGAGGGGCTATTACCACACCAAGTAAGCATTGATGAGGATAATGTAGATGAAGAGCGCCGCCTTGCCTATGTAGGTATTACCCGCGCGCAGCAAGAGCTAACCTTAACGTATGCTAAAATTCGTCGTCAATTTGGTGAAACATCGCAAACGGAGCTCAGCCGGTTTGTGCAAGAGCTACCACAAGATGACTTAGCCTTTGAAAACAAAAAAGCGCCTAATACTCAAGCTGAACGCATGGAAAAAGGCCAAGCTCGGGTTGCAAATTTAAGGGCAATGCTAAAAAAACCACAATAGCATGTGTTTAGCGTTATTTTGATTCTGAGCTTATAAGTGTTGAACGTATCGCGCTTTTAAGTGGGTGCTGTTTGGCAACAAACAAGTTCAAGCCATGCTTATCTAAAAGGGCTCTGAAGTTTAATATTGACGGGCCTTTAGCAATCACTTTAATGTGTTTAAGTTTAGTGATAGCCAGCAAACCTTGTAGCTGCAAGTCATAGCATTCCTGCTGCAATATTCGTTTACTGAAAGTGGAGCTTAATAGTAAGTAATCAAATTCTATCTCGGTCACTAAATTAAGCTCGCATTTATCCTTTGCGAAATTATTTAGACCAATAGAGTAGCCCAGCGCTTTAAGCTGTTTTAAGTTTTCTAGTTGCAGCGCACTGGCGTAACGTAATTCTTGATCATCAAACAACAAACAAAGTGGATCAATGTTTAATGGCTGCTTTAGTGCAGCAGTTAATAAAGAGAACTCATGCTTTTCTAAAAGCAGACTTGAGCAAGGCAGAAGAGCAACGCTTATTTCAGAGTCTTTCGCTTGTTGATACGCTTGTAAAATCAGTTGGAGTTCTACTTTTATATGCTGTTCTTTATCACTTGCAAATTTCTTTAAAATATCAAAACTAGTAAAGCCAAGTACAGGGTGTTCACCAAACGCTTCAAATAATGAGGCATATTGATAATGCTCATCCATAGAAATAATATCTGAGCTACGAAACGTCATAGGTAATACATCAAGATGGTGCAATGTTTGTGACTCATGTTGCAGCATTGGCTCTGTGAGTAACGGGTGAAATAATTCGAAGCGATTTTTACCAGAGTTTTTAGCGTAATACATTGCGGCATCAGCATCTCTAATAATTTCATCTGTATGTTTATAGCTTTGTTTTGAATAAGTGATACCAATACTCGCGCCGCTTTGCACACAAATACCTTTTGTACAAAAAGGTTTTCGCATGATGTTGATGATTCGATTTGCAACATCTTCAGCTTGGTTTGGCTCGGTTAAATGAGTGAGTAAAATTACAAATTCATCTCCCCCTAAGCGTGCTAATAAATCATGCTCACGGATACATTGAGAGAACAACTGACCCACGCTAATTAAAAATTCGTCTCCGGCATGGTGCCCAAGCTGGTCGTTTATATCTTTAAATTTATCAAGGTCAATAAACAGTACCGCAAAGTGCTCATCAGGGTGACGTTGGTAAAACTGTAGCGTTTTTTCTAGCTGCGTTAAAAATAAATTACGATTAGGCAAGCTTGTTAATGAGTCATGGTGCGCATCGTGATACAGCTGCTGCTCTATTTTTTTACGCTCATCAATTTGCATCTGTAAATGCAAATTTGCTTGGCTTAGCTCTTTGGTTTTTTCGTTTACTCGAGAAGCGAGCTCTTGGTGGCTCTTTTTCAGCGCCTGTGAGGCTAATTTTGTTTGTAATACCGTGGCAATTTGATGCGATACAAAGGTTATGAGTTCTGCATCATCTTGTGTGAAAAGGTGTTCATTATTATAAGCTTGGCAAACAATTAAACCTATAACTCCTTGCGATGTTTTTAGCGGAGCGCCAAGCCAGCTGGTGGCTCTTCTAGATTCATCAATTGGTTTTTCACGCTCTACAATGCCACTATCTAATAACTCTTGTGCTCTTTGCGGGTGAATTATTTGTGTTTCTTCGGTGCTGATCACCAGCTCACTGTACCCTTTTGCAAAGCGCCTTGGTTGGGTGCTGCCTTGAAATTCGTCAACACTGTAAGGAAAACTAATCCAGCCCGTTTCTTTATCATACAAGGCAATATAAAGATTTTTTGCGTAAGTGATGGTTTTTATTATTTCGTGTATTTGAAAATAAGCATCATCTAGGTTTTTAGCTTGAGTTGTCAGCTCTGAAATTTTAAATAATATTTGCTGGCGTTGCAGGGCGCTTTTTCGCTGTTGTATTTCAACATTTAAAGCATCATTGCTTTGCGTTAATGCACGGGTTCTTAGTTTTACTTCTGATTCGAGCAACTCTCGTTTCTTAACGCGTTCAATAGCTGTCGCTAAATAAAGTGACATTGCTTCAAGTAGGTTTATTTGTTGCGAACTATAACCTTGCTCAGTGTCGTAACTTTGCGCTGCTAATACGCCAATAATATTTTTTTCTTGATAAACTGGAACGCCTACCCAGTGTTCTGCAGGTGTACCTAATGCTTTAAATAAGCCTTGCTGTGCAGCATCATGCATTTGTTGCTTAGTGAAATAAGTGGTCTTTCCTTGCTTAAACACATAACCCGTTGCGCCTTCTTCAAAATTATTCTCCCGATTAAGTGGTACAGAAATTCCATCTTTTTCATCAGAAAAATAAGACAGTTCCAACTGTTGTGATTGCGGCTCAACAAGCACCACATAAAAGCTTTTACTCGGGACATACTTTTGTAAAATGTCATGAATAGCTGGGTAAAGTAAGGTTAATTCGGCAACAGTACTTGCTTGCTCTGATAGCTGTATCAGGGCATTGTGGAGGTGGTAGGCATGTTTGTACTTTTTCAATAGTGCTTTTAGTCGTTTATTTTGGCGCACTACGCTACTCGGTACAATGAGTTTATCTTCCAATGATGTTTAACCAGTTATAATTTTTTGTATAGTTATTAATCATTATAGTTCCACTTTTAACATTTTGCGTCAAGTAGATATTTATCTTAATTATGCTGCGAAAAATCGATAATTAGAAACAAAAAAGGCTTACTGTGAGTAAGCCTTTCATTTATAGTTTTAGCCTGACTGATTTTATTTAGCAGTCATAAAGTCGATTGCTGCGCTTATTTCATCATCAGAACAATCCATACATGTACCACGTGGCGGCATTGCATTGAAGCCGTTGATTGCATGATCTAATAAGGTATCTTTTCCTTTAGCAATACGAGGAGCCCAATCGTCAGCTGATTTAGGAGCGCCTAAAGCACCTGTACCATGACAAGCAAAACAGGCCGCTTGATATACTTGCTCGCCTGAACGAGGCCCTGTTGGTGCAGCAACCGCTACTTTTTCACCTTCAAGGTAAACAGCACCGATAGGCGCTAAACGTTTTTTAATTGCATCTTCAGTCATAGAGTTATCATATGGCTGTGCGTATGCGGTGGTTGCTAGCACAAGTAATGCTGCAGCTGATAGTTTTTTCATTTTGCCTTGCCCACTTCAATTTGAACGTGATCAATCACGATTTTAAATGACGGAATTTAAACCAATTATAACTCCACTAAGTCATTTATAAAATGCTCAGAGTCGATTTTATTTAGAAATACGACTAATGATTGTCTTAACTCAATAAAATTACATGGTTTAGCGCATAGTTAAATTATAAAACGGGATCATCACGCCTTTAATGCGATCAAAGCCCTTACGACTAACTCATAGCTAATACGTTACGCACTAACTTATCGATTCCTGCATCTGCATCCATAATAGACTGTGCCAACATATAGGCCGGTGTCGTAACGAGTTTATTGCTTTTATCAATAACAATATCATCCACTTTACACTCTACGTGTTCAGCGCCTAATGTGCTAAGAGCCTCGGCTGTGTCGCTATCATTACCAATAGTAAGCTGAGGTTTATGATAAATAAAAGGCAATAGAGCCGGTGCAATACACATGTAACCCGTGGCTTTTTTTGCATCCGCAAACGCTTTACAAGCGCTAAGTACTGCCTCGTTTACTTTAGCGTTAGTGCCATTAATAGCAAAGTCAGATAGATTTTTAGCTACCCCGAAGCCCCCAGGGACAATGAGTGCATCAAATTGTGTAACGTCTAATTCAGCGAGTGACTTTATATTGCCACGGGTGATGCGAGCTGATTCAACTAATACATTTCGCGGCTGTGCTATTTCTTCACCAGTGATGTGATTAATGGTGTGGTACTGCTCTATATCAGGTGCAAAGCACTGATACTGAGCATTATTTTTTTCAATGTGTAATAAAGTCAGTACCACCTCATTAATTTCACTACCATCAAACACACCACAACCTGCTAAAATTACAGCTATATTTTTCATATCATTTCGCTCCATTAAAGTCTCTTAAATAAAGTTTAACACGATGAATCAGCCGATTTAAAAATTTATTTGCTCGTTTTTTAGGCGCAAAGCACGTTGTTATGCGCTATATGCCATTTAGTGATTAGTAGCCATGAAAAAAATTATAAAGGATCGCTATGATCTTTGATCCATTATGCTAGAATGCTCATCCAGTTATTTAAATGGACGTAAATAATTAAGGTGGGTTATAAAATCAGTGACGGTATAAATGCTTTTTCCACATTAATAAAAAAATAATAAAAAAGAACCTCGAATTATCTTTTTTTAAACAAAACAATAAATTACAAATTAATCTAGGCATTTCAAGGTGCTTCGGATGAATTGCTTGTGGGTGTTATCTACATAGTTATCCACAACTTACTAAAAATGTAGCGCGATTACTCACATTAATTCACAGTCGTTTTATTTACTGCCTTATGGCATGCTTACACTCATATTACTTTTTTGTATTTAGGATCCAATTTTACCATGGCTCAGATCCCCGAAAACCCGCTTATTTTAGTTGATGGCTCTTCATATTTGTTTCGTGCTTATCATTCACCACCACATCTAACCAACTCTAAGGGTGAGGCCACCGGTGCCATTTATGGCGTGGTAAACATGCTTAAAAGTTTAATCAAACAATATGATCCCTCACATATGGTGGTGGTATTTGACGCCAAAGGTAAAACCTTCAGAAATGATATGTACAGTGAGTATAAAGCGAACCGTCCGCCAATGCCTGATGATCTGCGTACTCAAATAGCGCCGCTGCACAGTATTATCAAAGCAATGGGTTTTCCGTTAATTAGTATTGAGGGCGTGGAAGCCGATGACGTAATCGGTACTTTTGCACGGATTGCCTCTGAGCAACAACGTCATGTGCTGGTATCGACTGGTGATAAAGATATGGCGCAGTTGGTCAATGAGCATGTAACCTTGATTAATACCATGACCGACAGCATTTCAGATCCCGAAACTGTGGTTGAAAAGTTTGGTGTTGGACCTGAACTTATTATCGACTATTTAGCTTTAATGGGCGACAAAGTAGATAATATTCCTGGCGTTGAGGGTTGTGGACCTAAAACAGCGGTTAAATGGTTACAAAAGTACGGATCGCTTCAGGGCGTAATTGATAATGCTTCTGATATAAAAGGTAAAATAGGCGAGAAACTGGCAAAAGCGATTGATCATTTACCGTTAAGCTATGAGCTTGCCACTATTAAATGTGATGTTGAGGTTGAATCTGATCTTGATACTTTTAAATTACAAACACCGAATAAAGACGAATTAATTGCCTTATACGGTGAATGTGAGTTTCGTCGTTGGCTAGCTGAATTGCTAGACAACCCAAAAGATGCCGACACACATTTAGCAGTCCCAACGCAAGAGAATGAGCTGCCAAAAGTTGAAGATGCGCACTATGAAACTATTTTAACTGAGGCCCAATTTGAGACATTAATAGAACAGCTTAATGAAGCTGAGCTATTTGCTTTTGATACAGAAACAACCAGTTTAGAGTATATGAAAGCGCAATTGGTCGGTATGAGCTTTGCGGTTAAAGCAGGGGAAGCGGCTTATTTACCAATAGCACACGATTACCCCGGTGCGCCCGAGCAGTTAAGCCTTGAATTTGTGATGCAAAAGTTGGGGCCGATATTAGCAGACGAAAATAAAGCTAAAGTAGGTCAAAATCTAAAATACGATAAAAGCGTGCTTGCCAATGCAGGCTATGAATTAAATGGTATTAAGTTCGACACTATGTTGGAGTCTTATGTATTTAATAGCGTAGGCACCCGTCATGATATGGACTCGTTGGCGCTTAAATATTTAGGCCACAAAAATATTAGCTTTGAAGATATTGCAGGTAAAGGTAAAAAGCAGCTTACATTTAATCAAATAGAACTTGAAAAAGCAGCGCCTTATGCCGCTGAAGATGCCGATATTACTTTGCGTTTGCACCAAGTGTTATGGCCGAAACTTGAAGCGGATGAAAAACTAAAATCGGTGTTTGAAGATATAGAAATGCCACTAGTAAGTGTTATTTCTGATATTGAGCGCACCGGTGTTGCTATCGACAGCAACATGTTGGCCACGCATAGCCAACGTTTAGGTGAGCGATTACTTGAGCTTGAAAAAGAAGCGTTTGAAATCGCGGGCGAACCGTTTAACTTAAGCTCACCAAAGCAACTACAGGTGCTGTTATTTGAAAAGCTCGAATTGCCCGTTATCAAAAAAACACCTAAAGGCGCGCCCTCTACAGCAGAAGAAGTACTACAAGAGTTAGCGCATGATTACCCATTGCCTAAAGTGATTATTGAGCATCGTGGTTTATCTAAGCTCAAATCAACCTACACCGATAAGTTACCCTTGATAGTCAATGAACGCACGCAGCGAGTGCATACTTCTTATCACCAAGCGGTAACAGCAACAGGTCGATTAAGCTCAAGCGATCCTAATTTACAAAATATTCCTATTCGTTCAGAGGAAGGGCGTCGTATTCGTGAAGCGTTTATTGCCGCAGATGGGTATAAAATTGTGGCTGCCGATTACAGCCAAATAGAACTGCGTATTATGGCGCATCTCTCGCAAGATAAGGGATTACTAAGCGCATTTGCTAATGGCTTAGATGTTCACAGTGCCACGGCTGCTGAAGTATTTGGGGTTGAGCTTGAAGAGGTAACATCAGATATGCGCCGTAAAGCTAAAGCGGTAAACTTTGGCTTAATTTATGGCATGTCAGCATTTGGCTTAGCACGTCAACTTGATGTACCACGCCATGAAGCGCAGCATTATATTGATAAATATTTTGAGCGTTTTCCAGGTGTTTTAGAATACATGGAAACAACGCGTGAGAAAGCGGCCGAAAATGGCTATGTAGAAACAATTTTTGGCCGTCGCTTACATTTACCAGAAATAAATGCGCGCAATGGCGCTCGTCGCAAAGGCGCTGAGCGCGCAGCAATTAATGCACCGATGCAAGGCACTGCGGCTGATATTATTAAAAAAGCGATGTTAAGCGTGCATGCTTGGGTTAATCAGCAAGCACCTAATACAGTTAAGCTGCTCATGCAGGTACACGATGAATTGGTATTTGAGATTAAAACAGAATGTACTGAGCAATATACCAAACAGATTTGTGAGCTGATGTCACAAGCGGCGCAGTTAGATGTACCACTTATTGTTGAAGCTGACGAAGGTGATAACTGGGAACAAGCACACTAATTTAGCGCTACTGTACTGGTTTTAATATAGGCCAAATACAGAGTCAAAAAAGAGAATCATAAAGCGCCGCTAGGCGCTTTTTCTTTATCTTGCAGGTTAAAAAAAAGTTAAATTAAACAGCAGTTTGTATTAAATCGTTAGAGGTTCGTCAATTCGCTACGATTATCAATAATATGCTTGTATTTTTACACTTGCTTTTGGTAAAGTGCCGCCCGTCCTCATCCTGTAGGACATCCTGTTGATGATGCATCGTAAGATGCAACGTATTAATAGCTTCTCCCCAGTTTGCTATATCGGCCTATCATATATTTGATGGGCCGTTTTTTTATTGTCTTGCATCCAAGCGTTAAATTTATTCTCTAATTGCACTTAGCGTTTCAAGTGATACCATCAGTCTACTTAGCATTTTCGATTTACCACACAGTAACTAATGATTTTCAGCTGGGCTGATCAAAGTATTATTTTTACCGGTATAAGTCTTTTTATTTTAGGAGTGCATTATGTTTAAAACGTTAGCTATCGCAGGTTTATCTTTATCATGTTTACTAGTTTCAGGTGCTGCATCGGCAAACTGGCAACTATTGAACGATAAAAGCCAATTAAGTTTTGTATCAATTAAAAAAAATAGCATTGCTGAAGCAAGTCACTTTACTCAGTTAGCTGGGCAGCTGAGCGATCAGGGTCAATTTAGCGTAAACGTTGATTTAACCTCAGCCGAAACCTTTATCCCTATCCGTAACGAACGTTTAAGTAAGATATTGTTTGAGTCTGACACGTTTGCAAACGCAGTATTAACCGCTGACTTATCTGATAAGTTGTCACTTATTAAGCAACCAGGGCAGTACGTATTAAAAGGTATTAGCGCTGAGCTAGACTTTCATGGTCATAAAAAGCCACTTGCTGTTGATGTACTCGTAAGCAGTGCGGCCAATGGAGATTTAAGTGTGGCATCATTCACTCCTATCATTATCAACAGTGATGACTTTAAGATCACCGAAGGGGTAATGCAGTTACAAAAATTAGCCGGATTACCTTCAATTGCTACTGCCGTGCCAGTTACTTTTGCACTGACATTTAAAAAACAGTGATTTCACTTAACGAGCTTAGCAAGCAACTCAGCGAGCCAAGCAAACCTTTTGAACAATGGCAGCCCGCTCACTGCGGGCAGTTACCATTATTGATTGATGAGCAAGGTAAATGGTTTTACGCAGGTAGTGAAATTACCCGTCAATCAATGGTGAAACTTTTTGCCAGTGTATTATGCAACGAAGATGGGCAGTTTTACTTAAAAACACCCGTAGAAAAAATCGCGATTGAGGTGAAGGATGCGCCTTTTATTATTGTAAATTGGCATAGTGAAAAGACATCAGAGGGAAGTGTTATTTGTTGTATTGATAACTTAAACCGCACATGGCTATTAAGTCGTTCTGAGTCACTTTATATCAATGACTACAAAGGTGCGGCTGTGCCTTATATGCAGTTACCCTACGGCTGCTTTGCGCGAGTTGCGCGAAATGTGTTTTATCAGTGGGCTGAAATAGCCGAAACAGATGAGCTCGGCTATTTTATTACCTCCGCACAGCAGAAATTTTACTTACAGTAATTATTCGCTATCTGGCGCTACTAAATCAGCAGGTGGAACGGCCACGATTGGGCCTAAATACCACTCATCTAGCTTTTTAGCGACTTCTGGTAAGCCGGTGCCTTTAAGTGATGAAAATGCATGAACCGTAATATCGCCATCTAATTCACTTAACTCACGACGTACGCTAAGAACTTGTGATTTACGCGGACCTTGCTTTAGCTTATCGGCTTTAGTTAATAGTGCCAATACCGGAATTTCACTGCCTACAGCCCAATTAATTAAGTCGCGGTCTAAATCTTTTAATGGATGACGAATATCCATTAATACCACAATACCTTTTAAACTTTGACGTTTTTGCAGGTATTCGCCTAGCGATTTTTGCCATTTCTTTTTCATTTCAATCGGCACTTTTGCAAACCCATAGCCAGGTAGGTCAATTAGGCGCATATTATCTACATCGGCAAGTTCAAAGGTGTTGATCAGCTGAGTACGGCCGGGTGTTTTACTGGTTCGTGCTAACTTTTGATCGGTTAGGGCATTTAGCGCACTTGATTTACCTGCATTAGAGCGACCGGCAAACGCGACTTCAATTCCCGTATCAGCAGGTAATTTAGTGATGTCTGGCGCGCTTGTAACAAAAGACGCAGTGTTATACTTGATACGAGATTTGAGCACAGGCTCTCCTAAAACTTAAAAAAATAACATTGGGTAAACCAAATTCACCCGTGGCGCGTATTTTATACTATAAAGTAGCTATTAAAAAGTGTATTTGAGCATGTAAGATCATTGCTGACAGTACATTTTAACTGGCTTAGCGTTTAATTTTACTCAAAACCCTATAATTTATAGGTTTAATGTGTGTAGAAAACGTGCCAGAGAATTTAATATCGTGTAGAATATAAAAATCACAACATCCATATTGTAGATGATACAGGGTCGGAAACAGAGAATTCACCATGAAAAAAATAGCACTATCTTTAACTATATTGCTTGGTGCGTTGTCAGCAAGCAACGCAACAGCATTTGATGGCGATGTAAACGCAGGTAAAGAAAAATCAGCAACGTGTGCGGCTTGTCACGGCCCAGACGGTAATGCGCCGGTTAACATCTACCCAAAAATTGCAGGCCAACACGCAGATTACATATACAAGCAACTTACTGAATTTAAATTAGGTATGACTTCGGGCGGTAAAGAAGGTCGTATGAATCCAGTAATGAGCGGTATGGCAATGCCATTAAGTGATCAAGATATGAAAGACTTGGCTGCTTACTTTGCTTCTTTGAACATGTCTGAAGGTGCTACACCGAAAGATGTTCAAGAAACAGGCGCAATGTTATATAAAGCAGGTGATGCTGAGCGCGGTATCCCATCATGTGCGGCTTGTCATGGTCCACGTGGTAATGGCTCTTCACTTGCTAAATTCCCAAAGATTTCTTTCCAACATCCAGAATACATCAAGTCACAACTTGAACAGTTCAGAGATGGTGTTCGTAATAACGACCTAAATGGTGTTATGCAGGACATTGCAAAGAAACTAACAGATAAAGACATTGAAACACTCTCTAAATACCTTGGTGGTCTACACTAAAGTCGTATTTATTTAGATGTTGTTAACATAATATAATGTTAATTAGTGAAAAAGGCAGCTTTAGCTGCTTTTTTTGTGCCTGCCGTGACCGATAAAGCTCCTTCTCTTGTAAGACATTGACCATACTTTGGTGTAAGAAAAATCTCATTTTATTTTTATTTTTTAATGTAACTTATTGTAATTTATATTTTTTAGTGTTTTTTGTCATATGTAGTACAAGAAAAAAGATATAAATTAGTTGTAACAAAATTATTAACGAGTAAATTAACCCCTGTCGCAAAAACAATAACAAATAGGAAAACGTTATAAGGATAGTAGCGCGGCACGACTGAATAGCACATAGAGTGTGCTACCAAAGGAAATATCAAAAAAGTGTTAGGAAGACCGAAAATAATAAAATACTCATGGAAGTTTAATAATAAAAACAAAATGGAATGCTACACGGAAGATAAATAATAAAAATACGGATAGAAAATAATAATAAAAACAATAAAGACTAAAAAGTCGAAGGGAGAAGTGTCCATATAATGGCGCTCAGATTAGTAGGCGGTAGAGATGTTTTCTCTACCGCCTTTTTATTTGTCCTGTTACAATACCCCCCGTTTAAAAAAAGCACCTTAACTGTGCTTTGGCGCGCAAAACGCCCAAACTGAATTCTCCTGGCTAGGCCAGCACCGCGATGCCCATTGAGTTGCGCCTCGCTCAAAACCTCTTAAGTGAGACGATCAAGATATGAGTAGAAAGAAAAAGTCACGTAAAATTCCATCAAATGGTCCCGTTCGTTTAAGTCAAGATAAGCTTAAAGAAATGCGCGCATTGAAAGAGCAACGTGTTAAAAAAACTAAGGGCGCTAAGCCTGGTTCACGTAATGCACCGGATGCATTGAGTAATGACACTCAAAAAGCAGGTTCGGCTGCTAAAGATAAACGCGTTGGTAGTAAAAAAGCAGTGCCATTGGTTGCACCTGCTGCTGAACCAAAAATCGAAATGAAACGTAACCTTAAACCTGTAGCAGAGCTTAAAAAGGCTGTTGAACCAGAATTAACGCCTGAACAAGAGTTAGAAGCCCTTGAAAATGATGAGCGCTTACTTAAATTAGTTGAGCGTCATGAGCAAGGTGAAATGCTAACGGGTAAAGATGCAAAATACTTTAATAGCCGCATAGCGCGTCACCAAGTGCTTTGTAAATTATTAGGCATTGAAGATGAAGAAGAGTTTGAAGATGACTTCAGCGATGAAGACAGTAATTCAGACTTTGATCAATACCTATCAAACGATCTAGCGAATGAATGGCTAGATGACGACGAAGATAAGTAATAAGGACACGCAATGAGTACAGCAGTGATCTTAGCCTTAGTTGTAGGTGCTGCTATTATAGCGGGCTTGGCATTTTATGCGGGTCAGTTGCTCTATAAGCTAAATGTGCAAAAAAAGCTAATTAGCAAAAAACAGACAGAGCAACAGCAAAAGCTAAAACAGTCGCGTTTAAAGCGTAATGCGAAGTTAGCCGATAGTATTCATTTAATTGCACGTGCTATGAATGAAAAGCAATGTGATTACTCTGAGGGGTGCTTACGTATTTGGGTGCTTATGTCGCAATATAGTTTTGATACTGAGCGCGACCTAACGAGTGCATACCCGGGTATTTATAAAATGTACGACGTGGTAAAAGAAATGCCAACCCATGATTCGCGCAAAAAGTACGCTAAAAAAGAAATTTTTAAGCAAGACACGGCGCGCTGGCGCGCAGAAGAATCACTGAGTGATGAAATTGAAGCTGACTGTAAAAAAATTATTGTTGAGTTTAAAGCAGCCCAAGGCAGCGAAAACGTGGTTTTTAACTAGCGCTTAGATTTTACGGCATATATAAAAAAAGCAGACCTTGGTCTGCTTTTTTTTATGCGTGCTAGTTTTAAATTATATAACGCGTGAGAAGCGAGTGGCATTTATCTGTTTTTGTAAATGCGCATCAAAGCACATACAAATAATACGAATAAATAAATTCCCTTTTGGTGTTACGCTAATTAGGTTGTTTTCTATTGTTACCATTTCATCGGCAATTAATGGTGCGAGTGCCTCTAAAGCATCTTGAAAGTAGTCATTAAAGCTGATTTTATGTCTGTTAGCGAATACGCTCATATCAAGCTCAAACTGGCAAATAAGCTGCTTAATCGCATCGGCGCGAATAAGATCATCTTGGGTTAAATGCATGCCTTTATTAATGGCACTGCCTGCTTGCTCATCAACTGCTTGATAATAATGTTTTAACTCTTTTTTATTTTGTAATATCGCTGTGCCTATTTGTGAAATAGACGAGACACCTAAGCCCAATAAGTCGCACTCGCCATGAGTGGTGTAGCCTTGAAAATTACGATGCAGCTGATTCGTATTTTGTGCAATGGCTAGCTCATTATCAACTTTTGCAAAGTGATCCATACCTATAAATTGATAGCCCGCCTGCGTCATTTGCTCTAGGGTATTTTTAAACATGGTGAGCTTATTATGCGCACTGGGTAAATCGGCGTCTTTAATTTTACGTTGGGCGGCAAAACGTTCTGGTAAATGAGCGTAGTTAAATACTGAAACGCGATCAGGGTTTAAGGCAATAAGTTGCTCAATCGTTTGTGTAAAGCTCTCAGGTGTTTGTAGTGGCAGGCCATAAATCATATCAGCATTAATTGATTTAAAGCCCAACTGTTTTGCTTGGGTAATTAATTGCTTTACCTCATCAACATGCTGAGGGCGATTAACAGCCAGCTGAACCTGATCATTAAAATCTTGAATACCAAATGACACACGATTAAACCCCAACTCGCTTAAATCAACCAGCATATTGTCAGCCAGTGAGCGAGGGTCGATTTCGATACCGCGCTCGCAGGTATCGCTAAAGTTAAAGTGTTGCTCTAGTAGCGTTACTAAGCGCGTCATTTGCGCTGCGGTTAAAAAAGTTGGTGTGCCGCCCCCCAAATGTAATTGCTCAACCCGATAATCTTGAAACAGCGGCGCTTGTGCTGCAATTTCTTTAGCTAAAAAGTCTAGGTAGGTATCGGCTTTAGATTGGTGGCGAGTAATGACTTTATTACAGCCACAGTAATAACAAAGCTGACTACAAAAAGGAATATGAATATATAAAGACAACGAACGGGTTTGCGATGATTCAATAGCGCTAATCAAATCTTGTTGCTGATAACCATCAGCTAACGAAAGCGCGGTCGGGTAAGACGTATAACGCGGGCCCGATACATTGTATTTGTTTATTAAAGTTTGATCCCATTGAGGAAGTTTAATCATCACGCGCACCTTATCTTTTAAGTTGCTGCGTATTGTAAAAAAGCAAAGAGGAGGAGGTTTTGATCTACAACAAAAAAAGGTGCCGCAGCACCTTTTTAATATATAACGCGGCTGCGTTACATTATGGCGTCTTTTAAGTACTGAAATAACTCTTTGTAGCTTCTCGCTGGTTTTTCGGCTTTTACTTCTTTGGCAGCATTACGCACCATTTGGCGCATTTTTTGGCGCTCAAGAGCTGGATATTGTTCAATTGTTTCGTTGATTAAGTCATCGCCTTGTTCAATTAAATCACTGCGCAGTTGCTCAATTTTTTTGATCATAACCTCAGCTTGGTTATTTTTATTAAGCATGACATCAATGATCGCTTTAATTTCTTCAATATTTTCTACTGTACGAAGGGTTTTTGCGATGTAATTTAAATGTCGGCGGTAAGCATCACTTTTATTACTTATTTTATCAGCAACCACCATTGCTTCTTTTAAGTCATCATTGAGCGGCAGGCGTTCACGCTGCTTTTTACCCATTTTGGCAATTTCAGATCCTAACTGATGAAACTCTTGCGCTTCGCGCTTAAGTTCACTTTTTGATACATATATAATTTCTTCTTCAATTTCAGCAGGCTTGCCTTTTTTCTTCGCCATGGGGTGCTCTTAAATAAAAATAACTTCATCTATTATACGCGATTCTTTTAGTGATTAATATTAGCTGATGTGGTGCAGTGAGTGTGTTAGCATTTAAATATAAAAAATGTGTGCAATATGGCCTTCAGGGCTCAGGACAGAATTTATGAAAAGCCAACACCAAGATCCAATTTATTCGCAAATCTCTCAAGTAAAAGACGCTGTATCAGAAGTACTTGAACATGCTAAAAAACTAGGTGCTACCGCTGCAGAAGCTGCTATGTCTAGCACTTCGGGGCTGTCGGTAAGTACGCGCATGGGGGAGGTAGAAACCATTGAGTTTAATCAAGACGGTGGTTTAGGTATTAGCGTGTATGTTGGCAATAACAAAGGCTCGGCATCAACGGCTGATTTAAATCCTAAAACATTACGTGCTGTGGTCGAAAAAGCCATCGATATTGCTAAATTCACTTCAGACGATCCATGTAATGGCATTGCTGATAAAGAACTGCTTGAGTTTGCCCCTAAAGATCTAGACTTGTTTCATCCTTGGGATGTAAGCCCAGAGCAAGGGATTGATTTATGTCATGCCGCAGAGCAAGCCGCATTAAACGCCGATGAGCGAATTGTGAATTCAGATGGCGCTAGCTTTTCATCGCATCAAGGTTTGCGAGTATATGGTAACAGCCATGGTTTAATTGCCGGCTTTCCACGTACTCGCCACAGCATAAGCACTATGGTGATAGGTAAAGAGGGCGAGCATATGCAGCGCGACTCAGCCTACACGATTTCTCGCGATCAAGCGGGGTTAAAAGATGCTGCAAGTGTTGGACTTGAAGCTGCAGCAGAAACCCTAGCAAAACTAAACAGCCAAAAACTAGGCACCATGAAAGTGCCGGTTATTTTTAGAGCCGATATTGCTAATTCATTGTTTGGCCATTTGGTATCAGCAATTGGTGGTGGCGCACTGTATCGTAAATCCAGCTTTTTATTGGATAGCTTAGGCACGCAGGTATTTAGCAAAACCGTTAATATTTCAGAGCGTCCGCACTTACTTAAAGGCTTAGCATCATCGCCATTTGATAGCGAAGGGGTTAAAACTCTCGACAGAGAAATAATTCACGGTGGCGAGTTACAAACGTATTTATTAGCAAGCTATGCTGCACGTAAAATGAATATGACCCCAACAGGGCACGCTGGCGGTATTCATAATTGGTTAGTAGAACAGACGCATCAAGATTTAACTGCATTATTAAAAACCATGGGTACGGGCTTATTAGTTACAGAATTGATGGGGCAGGGCGTGAATACCGTAACCGGTGACTACTCTCGCGGTGCGGCTGGTTTTTGGGTTGAAAATGGGGAAATACAATACCCAGTAAGCGAAATTACGATTGCTGGTAATTTAAAAGATATGTTCAAAGGTATTTCCGCTATAGGTGGCGATATAGAGCGTCGCGGCGGGATTCAGACTGGTTCAGTACTGATTGAACAAATGCAAGTAGCAGGTGCTTAATACCCATCCGCAATAATATTTATTTCAGTGAATTGGTATAAACCCACTTTGCTTGCTTAAATTAAGCTTAATTTAAGCAAGCTTTCTTTTGATGTTTCTAAGGTGTGATATGGCTAAAGATAGATATGCGCCAAAACCGTTAACCGATATTATGGCTGGGCTGAACAACCGCTTAGCAGCCTATGCGGGAAAAAGCCAAGCACTGGATACACAGCAACAATTGTTGCGCGATTTCTTAGGCCCTAAGTTAGGTGAAAAGTGCCGAGTAAGTAATTACCGTGACGGCACCTTAATGATAGAAGCCGTTTCTGCACCTATTGCCCTTAGGCTTAATTATTTAAAAATGGACATGCAATCGCATTTTAGAGCCGCGGGTATGGCCGAGCTTGGGCAAATAAAAATTACTGCCAATCCACAGGCAACTCAACGGTTAAGCACTCGACTTAAAGTGGCTGATGGCAAACCAACGAACTCCCTTAAAATGAGTGAACAAACGGCTGATTATTTAAATGCGATCGCCGATTCTGCTCCACCGTCATTAAAAGAAAAGCTTCAACGCTTAGCTTTACATGGTAAAAATAAACCTTAATTAAATACCATTTAACACCTTGCTCGGTTTGTTTTGCTGGCTTTAAAATACTTTGTTACATATTCGATTTTATTGTTATTTAAATCAGGTTTATGATGCCTAGTTAGTACTTCCTAAATTAGGTTGTAGCTGATGCGTATTTCATTAAGCAGATAATAGACTGCATCCTATTGTTGTTTTTTTGAGTTATCAAATCTTAATGAAATGCGTATTTATTCTAATTAATATACGGAATTCTTATGAAAAAAATAACAATGACTGCCGCCAGTATTGCATTGGCGTTAGGTTTGGTTGGTTGCGGCGAAAAGCCACAAGAAATGCAAGCAGAAGCAACAACAGTAACCGCACCGGTAGCAACCCCTGGTGCCTTAGGTGTTGATTTACAAAATATCGATAAAAGTGTTCGTGCACAGGATGATTTTTACTACCACGTAAACGGTAAATGGTTAGAAAAAACTGAAATCCCTGGCGATAAGTCAAACTATGGGTCGTTCTCACAGTTATATGATGAATCGCAAAAAGCAATGAAAACAGTACTAGAAAATGCCAGTACCAATAGCAGCGCAAAGCCAGGTTCAGATGAATATAAGATCGGCGCATTTTATACTAGCTACATGGCTGAAAATGCTCGTGAAGAGTTAGGGATGTTACCACTTGAGCCAGCTATTAAAAGCATTGATACAGTAAAAGATAAAGCCGCGTTGGTCACACTGATGGCACAGCTACAAGTTAAAGGCGGAGATCTTCCTTTTGGCTGGTATGTTAATAATGACGCTAAAAACTCAAGTGAAAATGCGCTTTATGCCTATCAAGCGGGACTTGGTTTACCTGACCGTGATTATTATTTAAAAGATGATGAAAAATTCACAAAAATTCGCGCGGCATATCAAACCTATATTACCGATATTTTAGCTAAAGCTGGCGTTAATAATGCCGCTGATGCAGCCAAAGCGATACTTGCCCTTGAAACGACACTTGCTGATGCACAGTGGAGTCGGGTACAAAGTCGTGATGCAACAAAATCATATAATAAAATGTCAGTAGCTGAAGCTAACACGTTAATGGGAGATTTTGATTTAAGTGCTTACTTTGAAGCCGTTGGTGTTGATGCCCAAGAGTTGATTGTGCGCCAACCAAGTTACTTTGAAAAATTTGCAGACATTTTCAAAAATACAGACTTATCGGTTTGGCAAAACTACTTAAAATTCCATTTCGTTAGTAATTACGCGCAGTTGCTAAATAAAGACTTAGTGGATTTGAAATTTAATTTTTACAGCACCACATTGCGCGGTGTTGAAGAGCAAGCGCCACTTTGGAAGCAAGCCGTTGATGCATCAAACAGTGTACTGGGTGAAATTTTAGGTAAAGTCTACGTTAAAGAGAACTTCCCGCCAGAAGCGAAAGCGCGCATGGAAGAATTAGTTGATAACGTGATTAAAGGCTATTCAGTGGCAATTGAAAACCTTGAGTGGATGAGCCCTGAAACAAAAGTTGCGGCGCAAGAAAAGCTGGATAAGTTTACGCCTAAAATTGGTTACCCAGATAAATGGAAAGATTATTCAGATTTAGTAATTAATCCTGATGAACTAGTAGGTAACTATATTCGCTACAGTGAGTGGGCTTATGCAGATATGATTGCTAAATTAGGTAAGCCAGTTGATCGCTCTGAGTGGCATATGACGCCACAAACAGTGAATGCTTACTACAACCCAGTGAATAACGAAATAGTATTCCCTGCGGCGATTTTGCAGCCTCCATTCTTTAATTTAGAAGCAGATGATGCGGTTAACTATGGTGCTATTGGTGCGGTTATTGGCCATGAGTTAGGCCATGGCTTTGATGACCAAGGTGCAAAATACGACGGTGATGGCAATTTACGTAATTGGTGGAGCGAGTCAGACCTTAAGCAGTTTGAACAGCGAAGTGCTGCCTTAGTTGCGCAGTATAATCAATATAAACCGTTTGAAGATGCCAGCGTTAATGGTGAGCTGACACTGGGTGAAAACATTGGTGATTTAGGCGGCTTAACCGTCGCTTATAAAGCGTATCAATTATCGCTGGGTGATTCTAAAGCGCCCATTATTGAAGGCTATACGGGCGACCAACGCTTCTTTATGGGCTGGTCGCAAATTTGGCGTCGTAAATACCGTGATGAAGCATTGCGCAATCGTTTAATGACCGATTCACATTCACCGAGTCATTATCGCGTGATTGGTATTTTGTCGAACATGCCGGAATTTTACCAAGCGTTTGATGTTAAAGAGGGCGATAAAATGTATATCAAGCCTGAAGATCGCGTAAAAATTTGGTAATTTAAGCTGAAATTAGCTTAAGCGGTTAGCCCCACTAATCGCAAAATAAAAAGCCAGTGAGCATGATGCCCACTGGCTTTTTAGTTACTTTTATACCTGATGATAAAACTAGCTATATTTCGTTTTTATGGCGCTGATAATCTCGACATTGGCTGCAGGAAAATCATAGTTATCAAGTTCGTCTATACTTACCCATTCGCTTGGTTGCCCTTCTGCGCCATGAGCTTGACCATTAAAGTTACTGACCACGTGTACATTAAGTCGTACGCATTTATCGCCATAGTCGTGCTCTATAGTGACAAGTTCGCTTGAGCTATGAATAGTCAGTCCTACTTCTTCAAATAATTCACGCTTCAGTGCTTGAAAAACACTTTCTCCGGCTTCAACTTTTCCGCCTGGAAATTCCCATAAGCCACCTTGGTGCTGTTCATCTGCACGTTTACAAATAAACACATTGTTATTTTTTTTAATTACACCCACAGCAACATTGATGATTACTTTAGTCATTACCTCTCCCTTAAATAGCATAAAAAAAGCGACGCAAGCGTCGCTTTTTATCTAACGTAACAAAGTGGTGTTATTTTAATTTACCACAACATTGTTTGTATTTTTGACCTGAACCACATGGACATGGATCGTTACGACCCACTTTTGGCTCGCTACGCGCCATAACCTGAGCGCTTTGTGGTGCTTCACCACCTACATGCTCTGCTTCTTCATGTTGATATTCGCGAGGGGCATTTTCACTTTTACGGTGTTGCTCTTCTACTTTTTCAACATCTTCTTCGGCGCGAACTTGCACTTTACTTAAAATACCGACGACATCGACTTTTAAGTTTTCTAGCATTTCAGAGAACAATTCAAACGACTCACGTTTGTACTCTTGCTTAGGATTCTTTTGTGCATAACCACGTAAGTGAATACCTTGGCGTAAGTGATCCATTGCAGCAAGATGGTCTTTCCAATGTTGGTCAAGACTTTGAAGCATAATGGCTTTTTCAAACTGGCGCAGTACAGAATCGCCGACCATTTCTTCTTTTTGCTTGTAAGCTTGTTCAACCGCTTCTTCAATACGCTCACGCAGTTTTTCTTCGTACAGTTTATTGTCATCAGCTAACCACTGCGAAAGTGGTAACTCAATCAAGAAGTCTTGTTTTAAGCGTTCTTCAAGCCCTGGGATATCCCACATTTCAGCCAAGCTTTGTGGGGCAATGTATTGATCAATCACACCCGCGAGCACATCACCACGGATAGCGGTAATCGTTTCTGAAATATCACCTTCTTCAAGCAATTCGTTACGTTGAGAATAAACAACACGACGTTGATCGTTTGCTACATCATCGTACTCAAGTAGCTGTTTACGCACATCAAAGTTACGTGCTTCTACTTTACGCTGGGCGTTTTCGATTGCGCGGTTTACCCATGGATGTTCAATGGCTTCACCACGTTGCATACCTAGTTTACGCATCATGTTAGTCATGCGCTCACCGGCAAAAATACGCATTAACGCATCATCCATCGATAGGTAGAAACGGCTTGAACCGGCATCACCTTGACGGCCAGAACGACCACGTAACTGGTTATCAATACGACGTGATTCATGACGCTCAGTACCAATAATGTGTAAGCCGCCAGCATCAATTACCGCATCATGGCGAATTTTCCATGCTGCTTTTATTTCAGCAATTTGTTCGTCAGTTGGGTTCTCAAGTTTTTCAACTTCGCTGTTCCAATTACCACCAAGTACAATATCGGTACCACGACCGGCCATGTTGGTGGCAATGGTGACTGTGCCTGGTAAGCCCGCATCAGAAACAATGTCTGCTTCTTGTGCGTGGAATTTAGCATTAAGTACGTTGTGCTTAATTTTTTCTTTGCGTAAAAACTGCGATAAGTACTCAGAGCTTTCAATTGAGATAGTACCTACAAGTACCGGCTGACCACGTTCTTGACAGTCTTTAATGTCTGCTAAAATCGCTTCGTACTTTTCTTCTTGAGTTAAGTAAACTAAATCAGCGCGATCATCGCGGATCATTGGTTTATTGGTTGGCATAACCACAGTGTCTAAACCGTAGATAGACTGAAACTCAAACGCTTCTGTGTCGGCTGTGCCTGTCATACCTGCTAGCGTTTCGTACAAGCGGAAGTAATTTTGGAACGTAATAGAGGCTAATGTTTGGTTCTCGTTTTGAATTTTCACACCTTCTTTTGCCTCTACAGCTTGGTGTAAACCTTCTGACCAACGACGTCCTTCCATAGAGCGACCTGTGTGCTCATCAATAATGATGACTTCGTTTTCTTTAATAACGTAGTCAACATCTTTTTGATAAAGCTTGTGCGCACGAAGAGCTGCATAAACATGGCTAAGTAGGGTAATGCTCGCTGCTGAATATAGTGAGTCACCTTCTTCAATTAGGCCGCGCTCGGTAAGTAACTCTTCAACTTTTATTTGCCCACGCTCAGTAAGATGAACTTGCTTAGATTTTTCATCGATGGTGAAATCGCCATCACCTTCAATTCCTTCCTCGTCTTCTTTTTCTTGTAATTCAAGTAGAGGAACGATGGTATTTATTTCAGTGTATAGCTCAGAGCTATCTTCAGCGGGACCAGAAATAATCAGTGGCGTACGTGCTTCATCAATAAGGATTGAATCCACTTCATCCACTACAGCATAAAATAATGGGCGTTGTACGCGCTCATCAATACTAAATGCCATGTTGTCACGCAGGTAATCAAAACCAAATTCGTTATTGGTACCGTAAGTGATGTCAGCTGCATAAGCTTGTTTTTTCTGTTGTGGCATCATGCCCGGAACATTACAGCCTACGGTTAACCCTAAAAATTCAAATAATGGGCGATTGGTTTCAGCATCACGTTTGGCCAAGTAGTCATTCACGGTAATGACATGAACACCTTTACCTGTTAGACCATTTAAATAAGCCGGCAGTGTCGCTGTGAGTGTTTTACCTTCACCGGTACGCATTTCTGCGATACGACCTTGGTGTAAAACCATACCACCTAATAACTGCACGTCGAAATGACGCATACCGTTTACACGTTTTGATGCTTCACGTACCACTGCAAATGCTTCTGGTAGAATATCGCCTAAGCTTTGTCCGTTATCGTAACGCTCTCTAAACTCGGCTGTTTTAGCTTTTAAATCTTCATCTGAAAGCGCTTCTAGCTGCGTTTCAAGTGCATTGATCAGTGCGACCGTCTTTCTTAGGTTTTTAATAGTGCGGTCATTGCGACTACCAAAAATCTTGGTAAATAAATTAGATATCATGATAAAACCGTTACAATGTGTTTTTTTGCTAGCCGTGCATCGGCTAACCCATTTTTTACAATTGATAATTAATGTATTCTTTAAATTAACCTTTAGGACACATTAATTAGCAATTTTGTATTAAGCTGCTTAAAAAGCACTGTTTATTACCTGCGCTACTATACCAGACTCTGCTAAACATCAAACTACCTCAATAAAAAGATCTTCATTTAAAACAGAAAAATGAGATCTCGCTCATAAAAATAGCGTTATGTAACGAAACTTGATTAAAACTGCAGATAAACAGACCCTAAAGATATGGTGCTGAATAAATTAAAAACAAGAGCAAAGCGCTTAAATTTCACCCTTAAACACCTTGTTAGCAGCCATCGTTTTTTAAAGCTTAAATTGAGCAATCGTTTTATATATTACTCTCGATAAGTCACTTAAGTCATACGCTTTATCTGCAGGTATGTAATGAATGGTTGCGGTATCATTAAAGAGATTACTAATTGCAAAAAAAGCGTGTGTTAATATCTTCTGCAACCAGCGTTTGCTAATATTATTTTTAGTCGCATAAAGTTAATTATATTTTTTATCGCTATAAAACGCGTTGATTGAGTTTTAATAAGGGTAAATAAAGTGCAAACCAACAAAGATAATTTAGTCGTTCTTGGCGCTGGCTGGCTTGGCCAAGCCTTATGTATTGATGCACAAAAACAAGGTTGGCAAGTGCAGGGGACTCATCGAAGTGACACTCATCAATTTGATTTTGAACGTCAGTTTGTTTTACAAAACGGTGAGTTGCAGCACCAAGTTGATTTACAAAATGCGTATTGGGTCTGTGCAATCCCGCCTCGCAGTCGAGATAGCGAAAGTGATTATCCGCAAGTGCTTGAGCAGGCGTTAAAGCTGGCAACTGAGCTTAATTGCAAAGGCTTTTTATTGTGCTCATCGACTGGGGTGTATGATCAAGAACCTGGCGTTTATAGTGAAAGCAGCGATATATCAGGCACTAACGAGCGACAAATAAAGCTGTATGACGCTGAAGAGCAAGTGCTTGAACAGCAAGGTAAAGTGCTTCGCTTAGCCGGATTGTTGGGGCCAAACAGAGAGCCTGGTCGTTTTGTGGCGGGTAAAGAACTCAATACCTCTAGTCAGCAAGTGGTGAATATGGTGCATCAACAAGATGTGATCAATGCTATTTATGCGGTCCTTAATAACTGGTCGCAAGGACAGAGCATTTATAACGTGGTGAACCCAGCGCACCCGACCAAAGCAGATTATTATGCACAAAAGTGTGAGCTGTATGGCACACAAATGCCGAGCTTTAGTAGTAATGAGGTCGCTGAGCGCAAAGTTATTGGCTCAGCGATAGAAGCACTGGGTTTTAGTTATCAGTATGGTATTTAATAAGAAGGTAAGGGGGAGTGGCTTATGAAGTCACACAACTTACCTTCACTTAGTAGCGTGTTGGCCGCTTCAATATCGGGAGCAAAATACCGGTCTTTGTCGTAATAGCTAACATGTTGGCGTAGCAGTGCTTTGGCACTTTCTACTTTATCACACGCGCGTAGTGGTGCTCTAAACTCAAGCCCTTGGGCAGCACTGAGCCATTCTATGGCCAGTACGCCCTGCGTATTATTAGCCATATCAACCAGTCGTCGTGCTGCAAACGTTGCCATGGAAACATGGTCTTCCTGATTAGCTGAAGTCGGTAAGCTATCTACCGAAGCTGGGTGTGCTAAGGATTTGTTTTCAGAGGCCAGTGCAGCAGCGGTGACTTGAGCAATCATAAATCCTGAATTTACTCCGCCGTTTTTTACTAAAAATGGCGGTAATTTTGATAAATTAGAGTCAATCAGTAGGGCAATACGTCGCTCAGCTAAGGCGCCAATTTCAGCAATAGCAATCGCCAGGTTATCAGCGGCCATAGCGACGGGCTCAGCATGAAAGTTTCCGCCTGAAATAATATCCCCTACATCGGCAAATACGAGAGGGTTATCGGTTACTCCGTTTGATTCACACAGTAGTACTTCGGCGGCTTGACGTATTTGGGTTAAACATGCACCAAGTACTTGCGGCTGGCAGCGCAGGCAATATGGGTCTTGTACTTTTTCACAATTAATATGTGAGTCACTAATTTGTGAGTGGGTATCGAGTAATTCTCTAAATACGTGAGCCGTATCTATTTGCCCTTGCTGACCACGAATGTCATGAATACGCGCATCAAATGGCGCGCGACTGCCCATGGCCGCTTCTATACTGATAGAGCCAATAACACAGCTTTGTGCGTACAAGTCTTCGGCTCTAAATAAGCCTTGTAGTGCAAATGCAGTGGATGCTTGGGTGCCATTCAATAAGGCTAACCCTTCTTTTGCAGCTAATGTTAGTGGCTCAAGACCTGCAATTTTTAGCCCTTGTGTAGCGCTTATCAGCTCACCTTGATAACGCATTTTACCCTCACCTAATAAAGGCAAACACATATGCGCAAGCGGTGCTAAATCGCCCGATGCACCCACTGAACCCTTTTTAGGCACGCAAGGGTAAACTTCACTTTTAAGCAGCTGCATAAAAAACTCAAGCACAGCTAAGCGAATACCAGAATAACCGCGCGATAAAGAGTTTATTTTTAGTGTGATCATCAATCTAACGGTGCTGTCATCCATTAACTCACCAATACCTGCGGCGTGTGAAAGCACAATACTGCGTTGTAATAGTTCGAGTTCATCGTCAGCGATTTTAGTATTGGCCAATAACCCAAAGCCAGTATTAATACCATATACAGTGCGATGTTCGTTTATCACGTTTTGGACTGTTTGAGCACTGGCAGCTATTTGCGCCTGTGCATCATTGGCCAGAGTTAAGTGTATGGCTGATTTGTTAATTTTTCTTAGCGTGTTTAAGTCAAGCTGACCCGGTTTGAGTGTATATGAAATCATGACTTGTCCTCATTAAGCATTGGTAGGTCTAGCTGCTGCTGTTGCGCACAGTTTTTTGCAATTTCATAACCCGCATCAGCATGGCGCATTACACCGGTGGCGGGATCGTTCCATAATACTCGAGCAAGACGCTGTTCTGCTTCATCAGTACCATCGGCAACAATCACTACGCCTGAGTGCTGGCTAAACCCCATGCCTACACCACCGCCATGGTGAAGTGATACCCAAGTAGCACCGCCTGCGGTATTAAGCAGGGCATTTAATAGTGGCCAATCGGAGACCGCGTCGGAGCCATCTTTCATACTTTCAGTTTCACGGTTAGGGCTGGCAACTGAGCCTGAGTCGAGATGATCTCGTCCAATAACTACCGGCGCTTTAAGCTCACCGCTTTTAACCATATCGTTAAAGGCAACAGCAAGGCGCGCTCTATCTTTTAAACCGACCCAACAAATACGTGCAGGCAAGCCTTGAAATTGAATTCGCTCACGCGCCATATCAAGCCAATTATGCAGGTGTTTATCATCTGGAATGAGCTCTTTTACTTTTGCATCGGTTTTATAAATATCTTCGGGATCGCCCGATAGTGCTACCCATCTAAATGGGCCAATACCTTCACAAAATAATGGACGAATATACGCAGGCACAAACCCAGGGAAATCAAATGCATTACTCACGCCTTCTTCTAGGGCCATTTGACGAATATTATTGCCATAGTCGGTTGTTGCTGCGCCCGCTTTTTGTAGTGCCAGCATCGCCTTTACTTGGACTGCCATTGACTGTTTAGCCGCTTTTACAACTGCTTGTGGGTTATCGATTCGCATTTTAGCTGCGTATTCCATACTCCAATCTTGTGGCAGGTAACCGTTAAGTGGATCATGAGCTGAGGTTTGATCGGTAACTATATCGGGGGTCACCCCACTTTTTACTAAGGTACTAAACACATCGGCGGCGTTACCTAGTAACCCCACAGAAAGCGCTTCACCTTTTATGCAAGCATCTGTTATTAATTTTAGTGCATGCTCAAGATCTGTGGCTTTTACATCGACATATCCTGTTTTTATCCGAAAATCGATACGGCTTTCATCACATTCCACCACCAAGGCACTAAAGCCTGCCATAGTAGCCGCTAATGGTTGTGCGCCCCCCATACCTCCAAGACCACCCGTTAATACCCACTTACCTTTAGCATTACCAGCAAAATGCTGTTTTGCCATAGCCACAAACGTTTCGTAAGTGCCTTGCACTATGCCTTGAGAGCCAATGTAAATCCAAGACCCAGCGGTCATTTGGCCATACATCATCAAGCCTTTTTTATCTAGCTCGTTAAAGTGCTCCCAATTTGCCCAGTGCGGTACTAGGTTTGAATTGGCAATTAATACCCGTGGTGCATTGCTATGAGTTTTAAATACACCCACAGGTTTGCCTGATTGCACTAATAAGGTTTCGTTATCTTCTAGGCGTTCAAGCGTTTCAATTGTTTTGTCATAACTTGGCCAATCACGGGCAGCACGGCCAATCCCGCCATACACCACCAAAGCTTGAGGGTGCTCTGCAACATCAGGGTCTAAATTATTCATTAGCATGCGTTTAGCCGCTTCGGTTTGCCAGCTTTTGGTGGTTATTTTATTGCCATGTTGCGCGCGTATTTCGCGTTGTGTGTCCAGTCGATGATTCATTGTTCACTCCTGTTAAATAGTATTAAGCGTTATGCGCTTTATTATTATTTTTAAATGTTAATTGCCCGCCCAAGCGATACTTACTACCCGGCGATATAAGTCGTGCAAAGCTAACAATCCCGTTAATCGACCAAGTGCGGCGTATTACTTGTAAGCATGGCTCTTCGTTATATAAGTTAAGCCATTGACACATTTCATTATTTGGCGTTATAGCCTCTACGGTGTGCCTTGCTTGTGTTAAAGGGGCAACCGTTGATAGGTATTCGTGTGGGGTGAGAGCGGTAAAATCTTGTTGTAAATAATCCTTGGCAAGTAACGGGTTTACAAAGCGTTCTTCAACTTGCAAGGGACTGTCGTTTTCGTTATGAATAATGACACTTCTATACACCACACTATCTACCTCAACACCTAAAGCAATAGCAATTGGCGCCACGGCATTGATTGATTCCAACACCTGTACTGTGCAGCTGTAGTTTCCGTTTCGCTCTTTGACTTCATGTGCAATGTTTTTTATTTCCAGTAGTGATGACTGCGACTTAAAGCTTGCGACAAAAGTACCTAGCCCTTGGCTACGGGTTAAAATGCCTGTATCAGTTAGCTCACTTAACGCTCGACGTGCGGTCATTCTGCTTACCGCAAACTGCTTTGCCAGTTCATTTTCTGAGGGCACGCGTTGGTTTTCAAGCCAAAGCCCACTGCGTATTTTGTCCACAATAAACTGTTTTATTTGTGTAAATTTAGGTGTTGGCATAAACGCTTTTGGTGTATTAAAAATAAACAATACTTAATAAGATGGCATAATTACCTTGTATATACAAGATGTGTTGTTAAACTCGTTTGAACATTATCGCGGAGAAACTTATGCAAGCCACAGAATCTACAGAACAGTTAAATGATATCGATTTATTGCTCACAGATGCCAACATTGCGACCATGGATAGCAATATTGATGCGCCTTATGGGGCGATAGAAAATGCGGCGCTAGCTATTAAAAATGGCAAAATAGTGTGGCTAGGTAAGCAAGCTGACGTACCTAATTTTGATGTGTTAGCCACCCCGATATTAAGTGTAAAAGGGCAATGGTTAACCCCAGGCTTAATTGATTGCCATACACATTTAGTGTTTGCCGGTTCTCGTGCGCAAGAGTTTGAGCAGCGTTTGCAGGGCGTGAGCTATCAGCAAATAGCCGCGCAGGGAGGGGGAATAGCAAGTACAGTTAAAGCAACCCGAGAGGCTGACCACGAACAGTTATTTGTAGCAGCAAAAGAGCGTTTAAATGCATTGTTAGCTGAAGGGGTGACGACGGTTGAGATTAAGTCAGGGTATGGGCTTGATATAGACAATGAGAAAAAAATATTGGAGGTGGCTAGGCTGTTAAATCAACATCACCCCATTGAAGTAGTTAACACCTATTTAGGGGCACATGCGCTACCTTTGGAGTTTAAAAACCGCAGTGATGATTACATAGATTTGGTATGCAATGAAATGCTAAGCACGCTTGTTGAAAATGACCTAGTAGATGCCGTTGACGTATTTTGTGAAGACATTGGCTTTAGCTACGCACAAACTCAACGCGTATTTGATGCAGCTAAAAAACAGGGTTTGGCAATCAAGTGTCATGCCGAGCAATTATCAAATCAACACGGTGCAGCGCTGGTAGCACAATACAATGGCCTGTCGGCTGATCATTTAGAATACCTTGATGAAGCAGGCGTTAAAGCTATGGCAAACGCAGGCACTGTGGCGGTATTACTGCCTGGGGCTTTTTATTTTTTAAAAGAAACGAAATACCCACCAATTGAGCTGTTAAATAAATACAAAGTACCCATAGCGATCGCCAGTGACTTTAATCCCGGCACATCACCCTTGTGTTCGTTGCAATTAATGATGAATATGGCCTGCACCTTATTTAATTTCACCCCAGAGCAGGCATTAACTGGCGTAACAGCACATGCGGCTCGTGCTTTAGGTTTTACTGATAGAGGGGTGTTAAAAGTTGGCGCTCGCGCAGATATCGCTCATTGGCAAATTGACCATCCTGCACAATTAAGTTATCAGTTTGGGGTAAATAAACTGTTAAATCTATGGATATTGGGTAAACTTAGTTAGTTTGTATAAAATTAACTCTTAAACCTATGTTTTATTTAATGTCAGTGAGTACGTCAGCTATGGATGGAACGTTATTGAGCTACAGCAATTTAGCTATTTTTTTAAGTGGTGCACTTTTAATGGCAATGGTTGCCACGCTATTAACCGTTAAAAGTAACGTAATGAGACTCAGCTTTTTATGTACTGGGCTCATTGGCTTAGCTATGGTGAGTAGCGCAATACCTTGGCTCGCTATTTTACTAGCGCTAGGTTTTGGTTTTAATTTATATCAAGCGAAGTTACAAAAGCAAAAAAAACCGCTTCTTATCAGTGCCTGTGCAAGCGCATTTCTTGTTTTATTATTAATAGGGTATCTCTTTTTTACGCTGCATTTAGCGTGGTTGCTCATGGCTATTTTACTGCTCTCAGTCAGTGGTTTTTTAGCTGATAATGAGCCTAAAGCTACTGCGCCTTTAAAGCCGCAAACCGAGCCTGAGGTGTATGTTGAAAACTCACCCTTAGCCAGCTTCCCCGATAAACAACAGTTACGTCAAAAATATAATGAGCTTATTGATGAAGGTTCATTCAGAGCCGCACTTATTGTATTAAGGCTAGAGGGGTTTTCGCAGGTAAATCAACATATTGGACGAGATTTTGGTGACTTATTGTTGTCGCAGTCGGCAAATCGAATAAAAGACTTACTAGACAGTGATGAAGTGTTGTTCCTTGCTCCGCACGCTAAATTAGCGCATTTAGGCGGCTTAAATTTTGCGTTTATTTGTGATCTACAAAGCCATAATCATTTACATCAACAGCTTATCAAGCAAATTATTGGCGCTACATTAAAGCCCTTTAACGTGGCAAATTGCACTATTGAAGTAAAGGTAAGAGCCAGTTATGTTCATTGCGATCAACAAAGTACGAACTTTGATGATTTAATTAGTCATGCTTACTTGGCACTTGATAGTCAGCCAAGTAAACAAATAGTGGCTTATCATCAACAAATGACGGTTGAGCATTTAGAGCAACAAGCGCGATTAACAGAGCTTGCGAATATCAGCTTTGCTGATGAGTTTGAGCTGTTTTTTCAACCCGTTATTCGCAACGGCGATGGCCAAATTGAATTTTTAGAATTGTTATTACGTTGGCAACACCCCGCGCAAGGCACCTTATCGGCAAGCCGATTTATCAATGATATTAGAATTGCAGGGCTTGGTTATTCACTGGCTACCTTTGTTATAGAGCGTGCTGGTGAATTAGCCATGGCACTTCGTATGGAAGGGATATCGGTACCTTTGAGTGTTAATTTATTTGGCCCAGAAATGCTCAACGAAGAGTTTGTTGATTTTGTTTATGGGGTTATTGGTGAGCATCAACTCAGGCCTGGTGATTTAATTTTAGAATGTCCGCTTCATGTTTTTACCAGCCTAGATGATAAAGGCAGAGCCATGATTGCAAGGCTTAATAGTTTAGGTTTAAAAGTGTGTGTTGATGGTTTAGGTGATAACCCTGTATTACTTTCTAAGTTACCTAATTTAGCGGTGGAATATATTAAAGTATCGCCTGCATTAACTGCAGACTTTAGTAATCAAAATAATATACGCAGCTTAGTAAGCGGTATGGTAGAAATGCATAATCAGCAACAAACAAAAGTGATTTTTGAAGGTGTTGAAACACTGGACCAACTTAAATTTGTGAAAAGTTTGAAAGCTTATGCCTCACAAGGCTACTACTTCGGACACCCTTTAAGTAGCTTGGGGTTAATGAGTTGGTTTAAACAGTGGTTACAGGCACAAGAAGACTAGGGAAGATTAGATTTTTTGCTTTGTTTGTAGGTAGGTATTTACTAAGGCGCTGATTACTTGACCACATTGTAATTTACCCGCAGCAAGAGAGTGAGGATGTTGCGAGTGTGCTGCTTCGCATAAATGTAAATAAGCACTGTGATGATTACTTGCAGCTAAATAAACATAATGCTCGCCATCGCTAACATCAAAACCGCAATAATTAAATGCGCTTGCAGGCATGTTGGTTAGGCTATCTAAATCAACTTCTATTCCCAACGGTGCGTTATCAAATGCGTTTAGTGCATTGTTAGTTGCCTCCGTTAAACTTATTTCTCGCCTAACATTAATCGCTTGATAGCTGGTGAAACTAAATTTTGCACTTTGCATCGCATTAAAAATTTGTTGATTATTTTTAAGCTCATGTAAGCCAATTACATGGTAACTGTTAAGGTGCTGCTCTTGATAGGCGTAGTGAAACCCATTGCCACTGTGTCTGCCTTCACACTCTCTAAAGTCGGCATGGGGGTCTAAATTAATGGCGTTAATTGCGCTGTTTTTATATTTTGCAAGCGAGCGAATAATACCTAAGCAGTTATTATGTCCGCCACCAATAATGATGGGTTCAAGACCGGCTTTAAAAATCATGCTTAAAATTGCTTCAACCCGCACATCAATCTCAGCGCACAACTGACGTAATTGGTCTAAATCGAGAGGATTTTGGTTATCAAGCGGGTGTGCTTGTTCCATTAAGTCATCGAGGTTTACTTCGCCAAGCAGTAACACTTTTTGCATGGCAATAGCGTGATTGTGAGGTTGGTTTAAAAAGTGTTGTAAAAAAGCGGGCCAAGCATGTTGTGCTCCGCCTTTACCTAAATTGGCTCTAGGTCCAATGTCTTCGCAAACGCCCAGTAAAACAAAGCGCATACCAAACTGTGCAGCATCAGTAAGCGCTTGTTGTATATTAACGTTTGCGTCAAGTAATGCCATTGACTGCCACGCTTTTTGTTCACCAGCACGGTTAGAACAAATGCGCTTGAGCGTGCTTTCGTTATATACTTTAAGGTGTGCTGTCACGCTACAGTTCTATTATTTCTAGCTCTAATTCTTCAGCAGAAAGTACAATACCTGTACTGTCGGCATAAACAAAATCATCATCGAAAAATGATACACCCGCAAAGTTAACGCCTATGCCGCTTTCACCCGCGCCTTCACTGTCAGCTGCAACCGGAATTGATCCAATGGCTTGAATTCCTAAATCCAGTTCTTCAAGTTCATCAACATGGCGCAGTGCACCATATACAATAATACCTTGCCAATTGTTTTCAAGTGCCAGCTCAGCCAGTTCAATATCAATTAAGGCTCTGCGAGTGGAGCCTCCACCATCAATAAGTAAAATCTGATCTGTACCATCTTGAGAAAGCAATTGACGGATCAGTTCATTATTTTCAAAACATTTTACCGTTTTAATGCGGCCACCAAAACTGTGTCGACCACCAAAGTTGATGAACATAGGTTCAAGCACGTCAACCACATCAGCGAAATGGTCACATAAATCAGAAGTGCTGTAATCCATTATTTTATCCTCAAAAGATACATAAGTTAGTGACTTAGTATACCCTCCTTATATTCAATAACAACGACTTAATTGCAGTAAATTTAGCCAGAAATAGAACTAAATCAATAACACGACTCATAATTTTTTAATAAAATTGTCATCTTTATAAATAAATATTTTTAAAGCTATGGACTGAGCGTTTATAAGTGCGAGAGATTTAAGTTCTGATTGGCGAGACTGTTAAAATTAAACAATACTGTGATCAGGCCGATGATTATATTGTCCATTTGTATAAAGGGAGTTTGTTAATGGTTAAATTTTACTGGTAGCCCTTTTTTATGGTTTTTAATGATAGGCATTATTGTTTATTTCATGTAACAAAATTATGTTAATACAAGAAAGCATCACGTTATACTGAACTGGCAAATTTAATATAGGTATTTACAATGAACTTTTTACAGAATCTAACGATTAAACGTCGTTTACAATTTAACGCATTAATCGTTGGCTTAGCCATGATTGTTATGCTGTGCATCATCATTTATGAAGCACGTATTATGCTTAAATTAAATGAAACTATTCAGTACGCTGAAGAGCTAGAAGTGCATGAGCTTTCGATGCGTAAATACGAAAAAGACTTTTTGTTTTACAAAGATGAGTCTAGTTTAGAGCTATTTGCACAAGAATATAAAAAACTACAATTTAAACTAGAAAAGCTATCTGTTTTATCTGCAGATTTAAATATTGCTACGGCTCAGGTCAATCAATTTTCTACGTTAGCCCAACAGTACTATGACGACTTTCAAAATGTTGTAAAACTACAGCGTAAAATCGGGTTGCACCCAAAAGACGCTTTATATGGCGAGCTGCGAGAAGCAGTTCATAAAATAGAAACATTGCTTAGTGAGCATAATAATTACCAATTACTCACCACTATGCTACAGCTACGCCGAGCTGAAAAAGATTTTATGTTACGTTTAGATACCAAGTATTTAGATCGATTTAATAAATTAGCAAGCGAGTTAAAACAACAAGTAAATGCTGCAGAGCTACCTAATAATTTACGCAATCAATTGGTCTCGTTAATGACCAACTACCAAAATAAATTTACTGCATTGGTAGAGGCGCAGGTGGAACTAGGCGTCGATTTAAATTCGGGTGCCCTAGGGAAAATGAGAATAAGTGTTAAGAAAAGTGATGAAGTGGTCACTTTGATCACTAATGCGACTAAAGAGCAAGTAACTGAAACGGCGCAGCAGGCGCAATTATTAGCAATAGTCATTTTTATAATTGCAAGTATCATCGTTATGCTACTTGTGTACTTAACCAGTCGTTCAATTATCCAACCTATAGAAAAAGTTTATCAAGCAATAGGTAAGATCAGACAAAGCAATGACTTAAGCTTGTTTATAGAGCATAAAGGGAAAGATGAAGTAACGAGGATGACCATAGACTTTAATAGTTTAATTAGTGACTTTAAAGATCTCATCTATGAAGTAAATACGGCTCTAACAACGCTTAATATAGCAACAGGGAATCTATCTGAAACAACCTCAGCGACTAGCTCTGGTATGCAAGAGCAATTACATGAAGCGGATATGGTAGCAACCGCTGCTACAGAAATGCAGGCAACGATTCAAGATATTTCACACAATACTGAAGCTGCGGCTAAAAAAGCTGAATCGACCAATGTAAGCGCCCAGCAAGGTCAGGTTGAAGTAGAGTCAACCATTAAGCATATTAATGCCTTATCTGATTCACTTGGTAAAGCTTCCAGCGTGGTGTCTCAGCTAGAAAAAGATGGTGAAACCATAGGTTCTGTACTTGATGTAATTCGTGCGATTGCAGAGCAAACTAATTTACTTGCTTTAAATGCTGCCATTGAAGCGGCGAGAGCGGGTGAACAAGGTCGTGGCTTTGCGGTTGTTGCAGATGAAGTGCGCTCACTTGCACAGCGTACGCAGGAGTCAACCAGCGAAATAGAAGGCATTATTAACACCCTACAACAGCGTACTCAAGAAGTTGTGAGTATCATGCACCAATGTCGTACTCAAGGTGGCGAAAGTGCTACACAAGCAACAAAAGCGGGTGAATTGCTAGGAGCAATCACTGTTGATGTGCAAACGATTATGGAAATGAGTACACATATAGCCACTGCTATTGATGAACAGAGTCAGGTAGCATCAGAGGTTAATAAAAATGTAGTCCGTATTCGAGATATTGCTGAAGGAGCTGCCGCTCACTCACAAACTAATGCGCAAACCAGTGAAGAGGTATCTGAGCAATCAAGGGTGCTTCATCAAGCAATCTCAAAATATAAAGTATAACTTTCCATAGAAAAAAGTGGCTTAATTGCCGCTTTTTTCTTACTAACTAAGCAGAAGCATCCCCACTGGCGCTAAGGTACAAATTTTATTGGTACGCTGTCTTTGTTATTTTCATGTTGTTTAACACGCTCTAAATACGTATCCCATAAGCTTGTTTGTTCAGCTTGTAACTTAGCAAAATATTGCCAGCTGAACAGCCCGCTGTCATGGCCATCGTCAAACTCTAAACGTAACGCGTAATGCCCTACCGGCGTAATGCTTTTAATGCTCACTGTTTGTTTATTAAGTACTAATTTCATAGGCTCAGAGCCATGGCCTTGCACCTCGGCTGAGGGAGAGTGAACCCGTAAAAACTCAGTACTGAAGGTTGCCTCTGAATGATCATCAAAAAACACATCTAAATTTTTACTTACACTATGATAGTGCACTTTAGTTACTTGTTTCATCGTCATCTCACTTACAAAAAAGCCTCCATGCTGGAGGCTTTTAGTATACATTAAACGGCTGTTAAAGAATAAAGCGGCTTAAGTCTTCATCTTCAACCAGCGCACCTAGGTGCTTTTCAACATAGGCAGCGTCAATAACTAAACTTGAACCCGCTTTTTCAGTAGCATCATATGAAATTTCTTCCATTAATCTTTCCATAACAGTATGCAGACGGCGAGCACCGATGTTTTCGGTTTTCTCATTAACCTGCCACGCGGCTTTAGCAATTCGCTCAATTGCATCGTCGCTAAATTCAACAGCGACTTGCTCTGTTTTGAGTAGCTCGCGTTGTTGCTCCGTAAGTGATGCGTGTGGCTCAGTTAAAATGCGTTTAAAGTCATCGGCTGTGAGTGCTTCAAGTTCAACACGAATAGGTAAACGGCCTTGTAACTCAGGGATCATGTCTGATGGTTTAGACATTTGGAATGCGCCTGAGGCAATAAACAACATGTGGTCAGTTTTTACCATGCCGTGCTTGGTATTAACGGTAGAGCCTTCAATAAGCGGAAGTAAATCACGTTGTACACCTTCACGACTTACATCTGGGCCTGAGGCTTCACCACGTTTACAAATTTTATCTATTTCATCAATAAACACAATGCCGTTTTGCTCTACTGCAAAAATGGCCTGTTCTTTTAATTCTTCAGGATTAACCAGTTTACCGGCTTCTTCTTCAGTAAGTAACTTAAACGCTTCTTTAATTTTAAGCTTACGCTTAGTGCGTTTATCACCACCCATGTTTTGAAACATTCCCTGTAACTGGTTGGTCATTTCTTCCATACCAGGAGGAGCCATAATTTCAATATTAGGTTGAGCTTGGGCTAAATCAATATCAATTTCTTTGTCATCTAATTGGCCTTCGCGTAACTTTTTACGAAACGATTGGCGTGTCGATGAATTTTCATCGCGCTGAACTTCACCGTATTGATCTTTCGCTGGAGGCAGTAATACATCTAATATACGTTCTTCAGCCGCTTCTTCAGCGCGATGTTTGAACTTTTTAGTTTGTTGCTCTCGTGTCATTTTAATTGAAACATCAACTAAATCACGGATGATAGTTTCAACTTCTTTACCGACATAACCTACTTCTGTAAATTTAGTGGCTTCAACTTTAATAAAAGGTGCGTTGGCAAGCTTTGCTAAACGACGAGCAATCTCAGTTTTACCTACACCCGTAGGGCCAATCATTAAGATATTTTTTGGCGTTACTTCTGCGCGTAAGTCTTCGTTTAACTGCATACGGCGCCAGCGATTACGAAGGGCAATAGCAACCGCTTTTTTCGCTTTAGCTTGGCCAATAATATGTTGGTCTAGCTCATGAACAATTTCTCTTGGGGTCATATCAGACATAGCGAGTTCCTATTACAATTCTTCGATAGTTTGGAAGTTATTCGTAAATACACAGATGTTGCCAGCAATTGTTAGACTTTTCTCTACAATTTCACGAGCACTTAAGTCGGTGTTTTCTAATAAGGCGGTTGCAGCTGATTGCGCAAAGTTACCGCCGCTGCCAATTGCGATTAGGTCGTTTTCTGGTTGCACCACGTCACCGTTGCCGGTGATAATTAGCGAAGCTGTTTCATCAGCAACAGCAAGTAAAGCTTCAAGTTTACGCAGGGCACGATCGCTACGCCAATCTTTAGCCATTTCTACAGCCGCTTTAGTGAGGTTACCTTGGTGCATTTCTAGTTTGCTTTCAAAACGTTCGAAAAGAGTAAAGGCATCAGCAGTGCCGCCAGCAAACCCAGCGATAACTTTGCCATTATAAAGGCGTCGAACTTTTCGGGCATTGCCCTTCATTACTGTGTTACCAAGAGATACTTGGCCGTCACCACCAATAACAACTTTGTCATCACGGCGTACACTTACGATTGTAGTCATGTTATTCCTCATCATCGCGCTGCAAGGGGCAGCGCGTAAAAAACGATTATGAAGAGGTTATATGGGTGAATGGTTTAAATTCAAGTCCAGCCCCAAATTCCGCAGCCGACAATATTAATTCGTTTAAGTTTGTTCTTGTCACTTTCTGCATGACGCTTGGTTTCATAAGGCCCTAAACGCACTTTGTACCAAATACCATTGCTGCCTGTGGTTTTTTTGATTTCTGAAATTAATCCTGCAAACGCTATTTTAGCTTTTAAGGTTTCAGCTTGCTGATGGGTTCTAAATGAACCACATTGCATGACATAAGGGCCTTTTTGTTCAAGTTCTTTTACTTCAACCTGAATCTCATGCTCTTTAATTTCTTTAATAAATTTAGGTGGCCGCGGTTTAGCTATTTCTACTTGTTTTTCGGGTGTTGGATTTGCTTGCTTTTCAACAAGCTCTGGATCTGCATTGTTTTTAACAAACCAGAGTCCGTATGCAAAACCACCGATTAGTAACAAGGCAATAATGATTAACAAAAACGGGAAGGGTTTTTTAGCCGGCTCTTGTTTAGTATTTTTTCTATTTTTTGGTTTTTTATTAATATAATCGTGCTGTGCCATGGTGTTATATGTGGCCTTACCTAAATCATGTCTGTAGGGTCTACGTCTAAACTCCAGCGAACTTTTTGTGCAAGTTTGCTAGTGCTGAGATAATCAACCATTTGCGCGAGATACTGATGTAGTATGCGTCGATCTTGCGCTTGAATATGTAATTGAAAACGATACATTCCCGCAATTTTTTCTAAAGGCGCGGGGATCGGTCCGAGCAATTGTATACCAGATACCCCATTGACAGGAACCAAATCCGTTAGAAAGTCGACGACTTGCTTTATGTTATGCCCTTGTGCGCGAACAATTGCCATACTCGTAATGGGTGGCAACTGTGCATCACTTCGCTCAGTGAGTGCAAAGCGGGCAAAATCTTGATAGCCATTATTAACTAAGTCTTGTAATAGCGGGTGCTCAGGAAAGTGCGTTTGTAATAATACTTCACCGGGTTCGCCAGAACGTCCCGCGCGTCCTGCAACTTGAGTTACTAATTGTGCTAAATGCTCAGTAGCCCTAAAGTCACACGAATACAAACCACTATCGACATCTAAAATAAGTACTAGGCTAACATCAGCAAAATGGTGACCTTTTGCCAGCATTTGCGTACCAACTAAAATACGTGCGCCGCCTTGGTTTATTTCATCCAGTGCTTTTTCAAGGCTACCTTTACGCCGAGTTGAGTCACGGTCGATACGGCTGATCGGGGTGTCTGCAAATTCACTACTTAAAAACTCTTCTATTTGCTCGGTGCCTTTGCCGTTAGGAAAGATTTGCGTACTACCACAGTCAGGGCATTGATGCGGTACATGATATTGATCGCCACAATGGTGGCAAATCATTTGGCCTATTGCCTTATGAAAAGTCGCACTGGTGCTGCAGCGGTTACATTCACTCAACCAACCACATTCATGACAAATCAAGGTAGGAGAAAACCCACGGCGATTTAAAAATACCATCACCTGCTTTCCTCTATTTAGGTGCTGGCGCATTATTGCAAGACTGGCATGCGCAATACCGGCTCGATCAGGCTGACCTTTCATGTCGAGCAGCTTAAACTGATTATCGGTGGCGGTTTGTGCGCGCTCACTTAATGTAAGCAACTGGTATTTGTTATTAATAGCTTTATGCAGTGTTTCTAATGCCGGCGTGGCGCTACCCAAAATAAGTGGAATTTGATGCTGATAGGCACGATACGCAGCTAAATCACGGGCATGATAGCGTAAAGTGTCTTGTTGTTTAAATGAGGCATCATGCTCCTCATCAACCACAATCATCCCAAGCTTTAAAAATGGCAGAAAAATACTCGAACGGGTACCTATAACAATGGCGCAACTGCCTTTTTCACAAAAGCGCCATGTTTGTAGACGTTCGTTATCGGTTAATGCCGAGTGCCATAACATAATAGGGGTGTCAGGAAAGCGACGTCTAAAACGATTGACCGTTTGAGGCGTTAGTCCTATTTCAGGAACGAGCACTAACGCCTGTTCGCCACGTTTTAATACTTCTTCTAGGCATTGCAGGTAAACTTCGGTTTTTCCGCTGCCAGTGACACCTTCTAGCAAAAAGCTATTAAACCCCGTACTTTGATTAATTGCAGTGCAGGCAATGGCTTGCTCTTTATTCAAACGAGGCTTGCTGCCAACCGTTGGCGAGGTATGTTGCCATTGATTGTCGTGCTCAATGGTTTGAATTATTAGCTCTTTATCTAAAAGGGTATCAATGGTTTTTTTATTAAACCCGAGGGCTTTGAGTTCGGTTAATGATGATTTACCGGATGCTGATAATTGCTTAAGCAAATTAAGCTGTGTTTTAGCTTTTAAAGACGGTAAAAGTGCCCCCTTTTCGCTTAATGTCACCATGTTTATACTGGTTTTATCAGGGCACTCACCTTGGCGCAGTGCACTGGGCAATGCAATATGAATAGTTTCACCGAGTGGATAGCAATAATAACGCGCTGTAAATTTCAGTAGCTCTAAATGCTGCGCAGATAATACCGGTGAGTCGTCAATAACTTCAATAATAGATTTTATTTTGCCTTCGGGGACTGCTGTTTCCGTTTTTAAGCTAAGAATAACCGCTACTTTACGTTGATTACCAAAAGGGACTAACACGCGCATACCGGGCTGTAATTGAGTCAGCGGTACTAATTGCTCATCCACTTTATAATCAAAGGTGCGAGGCAAGGGGACTTTTATTGCAACTTCAGCAAAACGCATAACAACTCAACCAATTAACGTAATGGTTTAATGTACTAAAAATAGCATTAAAAGCCTACCGACAAATCAGTAATGAATAGGTGTTTGCCGACTTTTTAGCAAAAAGGGTAATTAAAGCTTGTGTGCGTGCGGGTTGTTGGATAAAATTCGCGGCCAATAAATTTGTTTTAACGACGTATGGTGCCAGACTTCGGGTTTGGAGAGCGATGCGGCCTTAACTAGAGGTTCCTATGAAAGAAGGTATTCACCCTAAGTACGAAGTAATTTCTGCAACTTGTTCATGCGGAAACAAATTCGAAACTCGTTCTACTCTGTGTAAAGACATTCACTTAGACGTATGTTCTGCGTGTCACCCGTTTTACACTGGTAAGCAAAAGATTTTAGACACTGGCGGCCGTGTTGATCGCTTCAACAAGCGCTTCGGTGCACTTAGCAGCAAAAAATAATTTTTTGTTTCTATGTAAAAAAAGCACCTTAGGGTGCTTTTTTTGTGGCCAAAATTTACTTTCCTACCTGCTTTCTTAGCAATTTTGTATTTATTTTTTTTGCATAACTATTTCCTGTTCTTATTCTGAGTATGCATAAACATTTGCAGACAAAACAGCCAATATTCTCTATATTTTTATTTGTTAAACTTTAAAGATGGTACTCAAATGCAGGTAACGTGAGGTTATTTGTGTTTAAAGTTAAATAAAATTCGGTATTTCACTATTTTAATTTAAGACTAAAAAATACGCTTTATAAAAATAGAACAAGGGCAAAAAGTACCTGTGTTTTTCATTTTTATGACGAATTTATATTTTAAAAATGTCAGGATAATCTAGGGAAGTTGCTGATAAATCACTTAAAATTAACAGTTCTAGCATATAACAGGATAGACCTGATATTGCTTGGAATTTAAAAATAATAAAGGTATCGTAGATTAAAACTACCTCTCACTTTAACTTAAATTGCAGGATATAATCGCGTTATGTCAGATTTTCGTGAACAAGCACTACATTACCATGCCCATCCCGTTCCAGGTAAAATCAGTATTGAGCTGACCAAGCCCGCTGAGACGGTTAAAGACCTCGCGCTCGCATACAGCCCCGGTGTCGCAGAACCTGTTCGTGAAATTGCCGCTGATCCAGCAAATGCCTACAAATATACTGGTAAAGGAAATATGGTTGCGGTTATTACTAACGGCACCGCAATTTTAGGCTTAGGTAATTTAGGTCCACTCGCTTCAAAACCCGTTATGGAAGGTAAAGCGCTACTATTTAAGCGTTTTGCAGGGTTAGACTCTATAGATATTGAAGTTAAGCACCGTACTACCGAAGACTTTATTAACACAGTGGCTAATATTGCCGACACCTTTGGTGGAATTAATTTAGAAGATATTAAAGCGCCCGAATGTTTTGAAATAGAAAAAGCGCTTATAGAGCGTTGTAGCATTCCTGTTTTTCATGATGATCAGCATGGTACGGCTATTGTAACGGCTGCGGGTATGCTAAACGCGCTGGAAGTACAGGGCAAAGCAATTGAAGATGCAATTATTGTATGTTTAGGTGCCGGCGCTGCAGCTGTTGCTTGTATGGAGCTTTTAATTAAATGTGGCGCGTTGCGTGAACATATTTATATGTTAGATCGCAAAGGAGTTATTCATACGCGTCGTGATGACTTGAATGAATATAAGCAATTATTTGCAAACAATACCGATAAACGTACTTTACAAGATGTAATTGAAGATGCCGATGTGTTTGTGGGTGTATCGGGCCCTAATTTATTAGCCCCTGAAGATTTAAAATTAATGGCTGATAGACCCGTGGTATTTGCTTGTTCAAACCCCGATCCTGAAATCGATCCGCAATTAGCACACGCCGCACGTAACGATTTAATTATGGCTACAGGTCGCTCTGATTATCCGAATCAAGTTAATAACGTATTGTGTTTTCCGTTTATTTTCCGTGGTGCGTTAGATGTACGTGCCAGTGAAATAAACGACGAGATGAAAATTGCTGCTGTAGAAGCAATCCGCAGTATTGCTAAAGAGCCCGTACCGGCTGAAGTGCTTACTGCCGCAGGCATCGACAAATTAGAGTTTGGTGCTAAATATATTATACCAAAACCAATGGATCCACGTTTGTTACCACGTATAGCTAAAGCGGTTGCGCAGGCGGCGGTAGACTCTGGCGTTGCACAAATTGATATGCCAGAAAACTACATGGCGTAATTGTTAAGTGTAAATTAGCGCAAAAAAAACCTCAGCATTTGCTGAGGTTTTTTTGTATAAAGACCCTTCTAGTCTTCATTTAAAATAGGCACTTCTAGTCCCATTTCTTGCATTATTTTCTTCACTTCTTCAGGTACTTTTTCTGCGTTATCTTTACGCAAATCATCATCATTAGGCAGCGGTTGCCCGGTAAACGCATGCAAAAACGCTTCGCATAAAAGCTCGCTATTTGTTGCATGACGTAAGTTGTTTATTTGACGACGAGTACGTTCATCAGTTAATACTTTTAATACATTTAGCGGGATCGAAACGGTGATCTTCTTTACTTGTTCGGATTTTTTCCCGTGTTCTGCGTATGGGTGAATATATTCACCATTCCATTTAGCCATAAGATGTATCGTTGCCTCAGATTATAAATTGCTCACACAGCATCAAAGCGTGTAAATATGCGTGAAATTCTATCGGTTTAAAAAAGATAGTCAAATACTAGTTATTTAGCTATCTAGACATTTAAATGTTTTGACATCTTAAATTGCATGCGCTACCTTTTAGACGTCTAAACATCCAAATTAGTAAAGGTAGCGAAAATGAGTGAAAAAAATAAGGCAACAATTGCTGTTCGTAGTGGAATAGAAGCCGACAAACAGCATGGTGCGGTTGTTCCACCGCTTTATTTATCAACAACTTACTCATTTGCTGACTTTGATACAAAGCGTCAATATGATTATGGCCGCAGTGGTAACCCTAATCGTGACATTTTGGCTGAGGCGCTCACGGAGCTTGAAGGTGGCGCTAAAGGCATTATTACCGCAACAGGCATGGCAGCCGTTCACCTAACAACACAATTACTTAATAGTGACGATACGTTAGTGATCCCTCATGACTGTTATGGGGGCAGCTATCGCTTATTTACTTCGCTAGAAAAGCGCGGCTTATTAAAACTAGAAGTGGTCGATTTTACCAAAAGCGACAGTTTGACACGCATCCTTGCTATTAAACCTAAGCTGATTTGGATTGAAACACCTAGCAATCCTATTTTACGCTTAACAGATATTAAAGCGGTAACTGATACAGCTAAACAGTGTGGTGCACTGGTTGCCGCCGACAACACATTTTTATCGCCAGCATTACAAAACCCGATTAAGTTTGGCGCTGATATTGTGGTGCACTCAACCACAAAATATATCAATGGCCATTCAGACGTTGTTGGTGGCGCGGTTATCGCAGCGACTGCTGAGTTAGGTGAAGAGTTAGCGTGGTGGGCAAATAACATTGGCATCACCGGCGCGCCATTTGATAGCTATTTAACGCTCAGAGGCTTACGTACGTTAAACGTGCGTTTAAGGCAACACCAAGAAAATGCACTCGCCATTGCACAGTATTTAGAACGCTCCCAGTTTGTTGCCCAAGTTTACTACCCAGGTCTTGAATCACACCCTCAACATGCGCTAGCTAAGGCGCAGCAGCTTGGCTTTGGTGCTATGGTTAGCTTTGATATAAAAGGCGATATAAACGATGCTGCAGCGTTTTTAACGCGCTTAAATGAATTTAGCTTAGCGGAATCATTAGGTGGAGTAGAAAGTTTGATTTGTCACCCTGCGACTATGACCCACGCCGGCATGGACGCAACCGCGCGTGCAGAAGCCGGAGTAGGCGACACGCTTATTCGTATCTCGGTGGGTATTGAAGATGTAAATGATTTACTCGCTGACTTAGACAGGGTATTTAATTTGGTGCGCCCAGGGCAAGCCAATCCCGGCCTATCGGCAAAAAGTGGTGCTAGTGAATCATTTGGTTCAGTAAAGTTAAACGCGGCGCATCCGGCGTTATGGTAGTGCATACCAATCTTCAAAATACAAAACATAAATGCGAGTCGGTATTAATATGGTAAATCAGGTTCATAAATTTGGTGGTTCGAGTTTAAGCTCAGCGGATCGCTTTAAAAGTGTCGCAAATATTATTTTAACTCACGCTCAAGCTGGGGATTGTGTGGTGGTATCGGCTGCCGGTAAAACCACCGATACCTTAGTTAAACTGTGGCAAAGCTACCAACAGCAAGACACTCAAGCTATTGCTGATATTGTATTGCTATTGAGCAACCATCAAATAGCTCTAATTGAGCAATTATTAATAGCTAACGCTAAGCACCATGCGCTTGATTTACTTGAAACTGAGCTCAGTATTATTACCAAGCAGGCTAAGCAAGGGACATTAGCTGAAGCTGCGTTATTAGCACATGGTGAATTGTGGTCTGCAAGGTTACTAAGCGCTTACTTAGAACAGCTTAACGTTAGCGCTTGTGCCCATGACGCTAGGCAGTTATTTACGTTAGATACCGGACAGCTGCAGCATGCTAATAATCAGCAGCAGTGCTTAAAAGCCATACAGACGAGTAAAATTAATGTAGTTACGGGGTTTATTGCGGCTGATTTACATGGTGAAACAGTGACCTTAGGGCGAAATGGCAGTGATTACAGTGCCACTTTATTAGCGCGGTATTGCAATGCTAAAAAAGTCTCTATTTGGACTGACACTCAAGGTGTTTTTAGTACTGATCCGCGTAAGGTTGCTAATGCGGTTAAGTATGCGCGAGTGTGCCGTGATCAAGCGAATTTATTAGCGAGGTTAGGTAATCCAGTATTACACGCTAAAACATTATCGCCATTAAAAGATACCGATATAGAATTAGTTGTTCGCAGTAGTTACGATCCTCAAGGCAGTCATACCGAAATAGTTAAACTAGGAATGAGTAAACAAAAACGCTTTTTAACCACAGTAAATAATGTGGATTTACTCATTGTTGATGATCTGAGTGAAGGCGAAGTAGCACATGTTAGCCAACTTATTCAGCATAGTTTGCATCACTTTGAACACGAAGGCGAAATCTACTTACTAGTCCCTGCGTCAGCGACACATCAGGTGGCTAATTATTTTGCTGGCCGCGCCAATATTAGTGAGTCAAACTTAAATGGGGTGGCGATTATTGCACCTGATCAAGAGGTAGCGCCGCTTGGTAAGCAAAGTGAAGCCTTATTACAAACACAATCTATCCAGCCTCGGTTTACCCATTACGGTGAGGGATATACGTTACTATTAACCGATCAAGTACTTGAAAGTGATGTGCTGAGCCTATTACATGACAAGCTCATTAATAAAGCACAAGAAATAGCTTTAATTATTGCAGGACTTGGTAATGTAGGTGCTGAGTTTATGCGCCAATTACCTGCTCAACTAGCACGCTTATCAACTGATTTTAACGTCAAGTTAGTAGCGCTTTTACGCTCAGAGCAGATGCTGGTGAATGCTAATGGATTAGACTGTGAAAGCTGGCAACTTCAATGGGAAAACCATGCAAGCTCCTATAAACAAGCCGATTTATTGTCATACATAGATACTCTTGAGTATGAACACAAAATAGTGATCGACATTACCGCCAGTGAACATTTTAGTCAGCTTTATAGTAAGTTAGTTGAATTAAACTGCCATCTAATTAGTGCTAATAAATACGCGGGAACCGCATCGCTTTCGTGGTATCAAACACTACGTGAAAGCCTTGCTCAACGTGGCTTGCATTGGCGTTATAATGCAAGTGTAGGGGCCGGACTACCGATTAATTTTGCCTTGGCTGATTTACAAAATAGTGGCGATAAAATAACGCGAATAGAAGGCGTTTTTTCAGGCACGCTGTCATGGTTATGCAGTATGTATGATGGCAGTAAAGCGTTTTCAGATTTAGTTCTAGAAGCGCAAGCTTTGGGGTTCACAGAGCCTGATCCTCGAGAAGACTTATCTGGACGAGATATGCAACGTAAGTTGCTTATTTTAGCGCGTGAATTAGGTATTGAATTGGAACTTGATGACATTTCTTTATCCGCTTTGATGCCCGATGAGTTAAGTGCAGGCAGCTGGAATAACTTTATTGATAATAAGGCTCGTTTAGATGCATTTATTGAGCAGCATGCGCAAGCGGCTCAGCAACAAAATGCTGCACTGTGCTACACCGGGTTATTAGAGTTTGAAAACAACACGTTAAACGCTAAGGTAGGGATTACCTATGTACCAAAAAGCGAAGCGGTTGCGAATTTGACCCCTGGCGATAATATTTTTGTGATTAATACCCAGTGGTATAACCAAAACGCATTAGTGATACAAGGCCCCGGTGCGGGTAAAGAAGTGACTGCTGCTGGCGTTCACTCTGACTTATACTGGTTGGTACAAAATATTAGTTAGACCATCAAAAAGGCCGCTAATTTGCGGCCTTTTTACTGTTCGCTATATTTAAAATAGCTCTTCTTCAGTTTTAGTGTTTTCTTCAAATATATCATTTGGTTGTGATAACACATACTTGGTAGGAGCGGTGCCTTTTTCAAAGTATTCAAAACGGCTGGTGTAATCGTTTTTATGACTTAATAATCCGGTTTCTAAATCAATACGAATAGAAACTAAGCCTTCAGGTGGTTCGATGGGCGCAGCAGGTTTGCCATCCAGTGCGGCGCGCATAAAATCAACCCATGCAGGCTGAGCTGTTTTTGCGCCTGATTCAGCACCTGATATTTGACCACTTCCTAAGTTGTTATTGTAGGTTGAGCGTCCCAGTGTATTACCTGGGTTATCAAAGCCAACCCAAACTGATGTCATCACATCGCGGTTAAAGCCACTAAACCAAGTATCTACAGAATCATTTGTCGTGCCTGTTTTACCAGAAAGATCGCGACGTTTTAGCGCTTGTGCACGCCAGCCTGTTCCACTCCAACCGGTTTTATGTGACCAGCTACCGCCACCCCAAATAGCACTATTCATTGCGCTGGCAATTAAAAATGCATTTTGTTTAGAGATGATCTGCGGCGCACAATTTGGTGCTACTTGCTCACCTAGCATTAGCGAGCTAGGTGTTGTCGTTTCATCATCACAAATAATGGTGGGATTGGTTTTAAATAACGTATTACCCATTGCATCTTGGATTTGTGAAATAAAGTACGGCTCAATTAGGTGACCGCCATTAGCAAAAGCACTCATCCCGCGTGCTAATTCAAGCGGCGTAATGGATGCACTGCCTAATGCCAGTGACTCACTACGATTTATATCTTTATCGTCAAAACCAAATTTTAATAAATGATCGGCTGTTCTTTGCAGTCCAACGCCCCTTAATAAACGTACGGAAATTACATTCTTAGATTGGGCTAAAGCACGACGAATGCGAATTGGGCCATTATAAATAGCTGGGCTGTTTTTTGGTCGCCATGCAACGCCTTGGCTCTTATCCCATTGATTTATAGGAGCATCATTTAAAATTGACGCTAGTGTGTAGCCTTTTTCAAGCGCAGCTGAATATATAAACGGCTTAATATTTGAGCCTACTTGGCGTTTAGCTTGTACAGCTCGGTTATATTGGCTTTGTTCAAAACTATATCCACCAACAATGGCTTTTATGCGCCCGTCTTGTGGGTCTAAAGAAACAATGGCGCTCGCCGCTTCAGGTATTTGACTTAAAATATAGCTATTATCGTCATTTTTGCGCAGCCATATTTGCATGCCTGGAGTTAATATATCGCTTGCTGTTTCAGGCGCAAAGCTTTGGCGATAGCGTGTAATAAACTTACGTGCCCATTTTAGGTTATCCCAAGTAAGGGTTGTGCGCTCGCCGCTTTTAAGTATAACTTCAGCGCTTTTATCGCTCACGCTTAACACCGCAGCCGTTTTTAAAGGGCCAAATTCATTAACAGCTTTTAAAGTATTTAATAATTTCGACTGCGTTAATGGCGGCTCTGTTTGCGGATCCCACAATATGGCTTCAGGGCCTCTAAAACCATGGCGCATATCGTAGGCATGCAGGTTATTAACTAGAGCTGTTTGTGCTGCTTTTTGAACATCTGATTCAACAGAAGTGTACACTTTAAACCCTGAGTTATAGGCTTTATCTATACCGTAGCGTGACACCATTTCTGCTCGTACCATTTCTGAAATGTACGGCGCGTATAAGTCAATTTCAGCTCCATGAAAATACGCGGTAATTGGTTGGTTAGTGGCTTCATTATACTGCGCTCTTGAAATATACTTCTCTTCAAGCATTCTTCCTAACACCACATTTCTTCTTGCTTTAGCACGTTCTGGATTACGAATAGGATTAAGTGCCGAAGGAGCTTTTGGTAAACCAGCAATCATTGCCATTTGCGCAAGAGTTAACTCTTTTAGTTCTTTACCATAATAAACTTGAGCCGCAGCACCAATACCAAAGGCACGATTTCCTAATTCTATTTTATTTAGGTAAAGCTCAAATATTTCATCTTTTGAGAGGAGGTTTTCGATATGAATGGCAATAAATATTTCTTTTACTTTACGAATGTAGGCTTTTTCTCGTGTTAAAAAGAAGTTACGAGCTAATTGCATGGTAATAGTACTGGCACCTTGCTTTTTCTCACCAGTAGAAATAAGTACTAGCGCTGAGCGCACAATACCAATTGGATCAATACCGATATGATCGTAAAAGCGGTTATCTTCAGTTGCCAAAAAAGCCTGCAATAAAGGCTGGGGAATTTGGTCTATAGTTACAGGGATCCGTCTTTTTTCACCAAATTGGTTGATTAAAAGCCCATCTTTAGTAAATACTTGCATAGGCGTTTGTAATTGCACGTTTTTTAAAACTTGCACGCTGGGAATATCGGATTTAACGTAGTAATAAAGGCTGAGCAATGTAATTAGTGCAAGTAATACACAAATGATCAAAAATTGTAAAGTTCTTTTTAATAAAATCACTGATATTTCCCTAAACGGACTCCCAATTACAGGTTGAGACTGCTAGTATATATTGATTAAAAATTGAATAATATTTTTTAAGATATAAATTATAACTTGTTTATTATTAAAACAAAGGCAAAGTTGCAAACATGCTAAGTCAACTAATAAAAAAACCGTCACCAATGATGGTAGGTATTGATATTGGATCGCACTCTATCAAGGCCGTACTTTTAAGTGAAACAGAAACTGGGCTTCGACTAGAAGCACTTGCAATTGAACCTATGCCAAAAGGCGCTATGAGCGAGCGTAATATTCAAGATATTGAAGCAATTGGTAATGTGATAATCAAGTTAAAACGAAAGCTACCAAAGTCGCTAAAATTCGCGTCTGTTGCCGTCTCTGGGCAAACCGTGATTACCAAAGTTATTTTCATGGATGTTTCCTTAAGCGACGCTGAATTAGAGTCGCAGATTGAAATTGAAGCCGACAGCTTAATTCCTTACCCACTAGATGAAGTGAGTCTTGATTTTGAAAAGCTCTCTACAAATAGTGCTGACCCGAGCAAAATAAATGTACTGCTCTCTGCCGCTAGAACCGAAAGCGTTGAAGCCAGAGTCGGTGCGTTAAGTGCTGCGAATTTAACCGCAAAAGTAGTGGATGTTGAAAGCTATGCGCTAAGTCGCGCTATGGATGTTTACTACCAACAGTTACCATCAGATGCATATGACAAAACGGTTGCAGTGGTTGATATTGGTGCTGTACTCACCTTGGTGAGTGTAGTGCAATCTGGTGAGACAATTTATACCCGTGACCAAGTATTTGGTGGCGACCAATACACAAATAGTATCGTTGCTTACTACAACAAAGGCTTTGATGAAGCTGAAATTGGCAAAACAACCGGTGATTTACCTCCAAACTATACATTTGAAGTGTTAGCTCCTTTTCAAACATCGTTACTCCAGCAGGTTCGTCGTGCTGTTCAAATGTTTTTAACCACCACAGGTAAAGAACAATTGGACTATATTGTATTGACGGGCGGCTCAGCGATGATTAAAGGCATTGATAGATTGCTGATTGAAGAATTAGGAATACACACAGTTGTTGTTGAACCATTTGATAAGATGGAAATATCCCCTAGAGTTGATCGTAATATAATACAGCGCCACCGCACTCAATTTGCAATTGCGACTGGCCTGGCGTTGAGGAGCTTTTCATCATGCCACATATAAATTTATTACCTTGGCGTGAGCTACAGCGTGAGCAGTCTAAAAAGAAATTTATAACACTTCTTATGGCTGTGGTTATCGTCTGTTTTGCTGGTATGTATATGCTGAGTGTGTTTTATGGTGCTCTAAAAGAAGGACAGACGTTAAAAAATAATTATCTTAGTTCAGAAATTACAACCCTCGACAATAAAATTCGCGACATACGTGATCTAGACAAGAAAAAAGAAAACTTACAACAACGTATGCGTTTAATTGAAGAGTTACAAAGTAGTCGTAATTTAGGCACCCAAATAATGGATGAAGTGGCAAAAATAGTGCCTGCAGGGGTTTATTTAACCAAGCTGGAGCGCAAAGGTAATCAAATTCATGTGTTAGGCAAAAGTGAGTCTAATAATCGTTTATCTACTATGCTCAGACAGGTACAAAGCTCTTACTTATTAGAGCGCCCGACTATGCAAGGTATTGTTGCCGGCGATCAATCTTCACGTTTACTCAGCGATTTTAATATGGAGTTTTACGTAAAACCATTTGGCAAAATAGGTGAGGTACGTAATGAACCTTGATTTTAAATCGTTTACAGAAATCGATTGGAATGAAATCGAGCTCGATAACATCGGTGAGTGGCCTGTTATTGTAAAAGCAATATGCGGAACTTTTGTAGCTTGTTTGGTGTTGTTTTTTAGCTACAGCTTATTAGTGTCGGATGAAATAGACAGCTACCACAATGCCGTTGCTAAGGAAATTGAGTTACGCACAACCTACCGAACTAAATATGCAGTTGCCAGTAAGCTTGATATTTATCGTGAGCAAATGGTTGAGATGGAAGATAAATTCTCTCAATTATTAAAACGCCTACCTACTTCAAATGAGACGCCAGGATTATTGGACGACCTTTCTTATGTGGGAACAACCAGCGGGTTAACATTTTTAAAAATTGGTTGGTTGCCAGAAGTTGAAAAAGAGTTTTATACCGAGTTGCCAATTAAAATTGAAGTGGTAGGTACTTATCATGAGTTTGGCGAATTTGTAGGGAAAGTGGCTCAACTACCAAGAATTGTCAGTTTACATGACTTTTCTATTTTATCATCTGGCGAAAAGCAGCTAACATTCAGTGTAGTAGCAAAAACTTACCGTTATGAAGAGGGGGTGAGATGATGAAGCAGCTTCTCTTTTTAACCACTGCGATGTTTTTGCTCAGTGGCTGTAACGAGGATACATCGGAGCAAAAAGAATTTATTGATCAGGTTAAGGCAAATACCACGGCACGTATTGAAAAAATACCTGAGCTAGTTAAGTTTGAGCACTTTGAGTATAACGCCAAAGATTTACGTAGCCCTTTTGTAGCGCCAGAACCAGAAATTATTCAAAACAAGCTAACACAAGTTAAAAACTGTCTTCACCCAGATCCAGAGCGTGTTCGTCAGCCACTGGAGAAGTACCCATTAGATAATTTAGCAATGAGGGGCACAATAGGATCGAACGGCAAAACATGGGCGCTCATTACAGCTGCTGATGACACCTTGCACCGAGTAACAATAGGAAGCTATTTAGGCACCTATGACGGAAAAGTAAGCAGTGTTAATAGTGACTATATTGAATTAGTAGAATTAATCCCTGATGGGTCAGGTTGTTGGAAAGAACGTTTGACCAAATTAGAAATGTTAGAGGCGGCAACCAATGGCGCAAATTAATAAGAAAAAAGGTATACCCTATATGCACAAAGGTGAGTGTTCGCATCATCGTATTTTATCTGCTTTATTGTTTGTTTTTTTACTACTAATGACAAAAGCCGTAAGTGCAGCCCCTTTACTCTATGACGTTCGGTATAATCCATTGCTTAAAGGTGAAACCGAATTACAGCTAGTTTTTGATGAAGAGTTGCAGCAGCAACCAGCAGTACAAGTTTTTAATAGCCCTGCAAGAATAGAGCTACTATTTGATGGGGTAGAATTAGATGAAGGGTTGACGAATATCGCTATCAACCAAGCTGGTATCAGTAACATCACGAGTATGATGACCAGTGCGGGTTTAAAAGTGACCATTAACTTGGACCGATTAAAAATTTATGAGACTGAAGTAAACAATAATTTAGTTTCTATTAGAATTTCTGATAACCCACTCACAGAGCAAATTTTAGCAACCAGCGAAGATAAGCCTGCTTACACGTCTAATTATATTAACGGTATTCAAGCAATTGACTTTCGACGTGGAGAAAAAGGTGAAGCGAAAGTACTTGTTTATCTACAAGATACTCAGGCAGCTGTAGAGGTGCATGAAAGCGGCGGAAAAATCATTGCCGAGTTTCATCATACCGATATTTTAGATGATTTATTGTATGAATTAGATGTACTTGATTTTGGTACTGTGGTGAGCAGTATTGAAACGTTTAAAGAAGATAACCTTACACGTTTAGTGATTGAACCGAACACTGCTTTTGCCTATACCTATCAGCAAATTGAGAATATTTTTACCTTAACGGTTGAGAAAGATGAAACGCAAAATGCCTACTTAGATGGTGGTAAAGAGTACTTGGGTCGTCCTATGACGCTTAATTTTCAAGATATCTCTGTTCGTGCTGTGTTACAGATTATTGCTGGTTACAATGATTTTAACTTGGTAACAAGCGACTCAGTGACAGGCAATATTACTCTTCGCCTTGATGGGGTTCCGTGGGATCAGGCGTTAGATGTCGTGCTTAGAATAAAAGGCTTAGACAAACGCATGGACGGTTCTATTTTAATGGTTGCACCATCTGAAGAGCTGGCTGCCCGTGAAGCAAAAGAGTTAAAAGCTAAACAGCAAGTTGAGGATTTAGAGCCACTTTACAGTGAATACATCCGCTTAAATTATGCAAAAGCAGAAGATTTTGCCGACTTATTAAAAACAGATACCAATAGTATTATTACAGCCAGAGGGAGCGTGTCTGTTGATCAACGTACTAATACGTTATTAATGAAAGACACTGCAAAAAGTATTGAAAGTGTTCGTCGTATGGTCGAGACCTTAGATATACCGGTTAAACAAGTGGTTATTGAAGCGCGTATGGTAACCGTACGTGACAACGTAACTGAAGACTTGGGGGTTCGTTGGGGGTTTAGTGATCAGCAAGGCTCAGACGGTGTTTCTGGCACATTAGAAGGAGCTGAAACGATTTCTAATGGTAATATTCCTAGCCTTTCTGATCGACTTAACGTTAATTTACCTGTGGCGAATCCATCGGCAAGTATAGGTATGCACATTGCTAAATTGGCTAACGGAACATTAATTGATTTAGAATTAACCGCCCTTGAAGAAGAAAACAAAGGTGAAATCATTGCAAGCCCACGTATTACTGCTGCTAATCAGCAAAAAGCGCGTATTGAACAAGGTACTGAGATCCCGTATGTGGAGTCAGCTTCAAGTGGTGCAACAACCGTAAGTTTTAAAAAGGCGGTACTAAGCCTAGAAGTGACACCTCATATCACACCCGATAACAAAGTTATTTTAAATTTAATCATTACTCAAGATACCCGAGGGGATACGGTTCAAACAGGTACAGGCCCAGCGGTTGCCATCGATACGCAACAAATTGAGACTCAAGTACTCGTTGAGAATGGACAAACGGTAGTGTTGGGTGGTATTTTCCAACAGCAAATTATTAATTCGACCAAAAAAGTACCTTTATTGGGCGACCTTCCTTACGTAGGAAGACTATTTAAAAGCACAAGCGAGTTCAATGAAAAGCGCGAACTGCTGATTTTTGTCACACCTAAAATCCAAATAGACTAAATATTTAAGCTATCTAGGTTGAATACCAGCCTAGATAGTATGGGTATGTAATTTAGTTATCGTGGTGTGAACACTCCCTATAAATGTACAATAAGACAGTATATAATTTTGATCATGTACTGTACTGCGGATGTATTTAAGGCTGCGTTTATGTTGTTTGTAATTCAGGCTCTTGTAAAGTTACCATGCGAAAGCTTTCATGAAGCAACAATGTAGTAACCTTAATTGCATAAATTTTAACCCTAGAAGATAAACTTGCCTATAATAAGGTGCTTTTTTGTTAACCAGTGGGTAATTATTTAGTTTAATTACTCGTTATATGGCTTTTTATCCTAATTGACTTGAAATACCCGACCGATTACTGAGATAATCCCTTTCTTAATTTTGGGGCCAGGTCGTTAGGCGGGGTTTTATTTCAAATTTTAGAGTTCGTTTGTACTAAAAGATATGGCTGAGAAACGTAATATATTTCTAGTTGGCCCCATGGGGGCTGGCAAAAGCACGATTGGTCGTCACATCGCTGACCAATTACACCTTGAATTTGTTGATTCTGATCAAGAAATCGAACGTCGCACGGGCGCAGATATTGCCTGGGTATTCGATCTTGAAGGTGAGGAAGGCTTTAGACTTCGTGAAGAATCTGTTATTGGTGACTTAACCGAAATGCAAGGTATTGTACTTGCAACCGGTGGTGGCTCAGTAATGAGTAAAGAAGTTCGAAACAAGCTTTCGGCTCGCGGTATTGTTGTATACTTAGAGACACCGATTGAAAAGCAAGTTGCACGTACGCAACGCGACAAGCGTCGCCCATTACTGCAAACAGAAGAAGCACCTCGTGATGTACTTGAGCGCTTAGCAGAAGAGCGTGAACCATTATATAAAGAAGTAGCTGATTTTGTTGTACGCACTGATGAGCAGAGCGCGAAAGTTGTTGCTAACCAAATCATCGAGAAATTGGATTTTTAAAAGCCAGTATTAAAAAGGACTAACCCAGCATGCTTGAATTAACTGTTAATTTAGACGAGCGAAGTTATCCTATTTATATTGGTCAATCTGCACTTCAAGATACAGGCCGTCTAATCCATCACATTGGTGATTGTCGGCCTATCATCATTACTAATGAAACGATTGCACCGCTGTACCTTCAACAGTTGCTTGATTCATTAGCACAGCTAAACCCACTGCATTTTATTATTCCAGATGGTGAGCAATATAAATCACTCACTTGGTTTGAAAAAATTTCGGCATTCCTACTTGAGAATAATTGCGGCCGTGACACCTGCTTAATTGCATTAGGTGGTGGCGTTGTAGGTGATTTAACTGGATTTGTTGCTGCTTGTTATCAGCGTGGCGTCCCTTTTATCCAAATACCAACCACTTTATTATCTCAAGTTGATTCTTCAGTTGGCGGCAAAACAGCGGTTAATCACCCGCTAGGTAAAAATATGATTGGGGCTTTTTATCAACCCCAAGCTGTATTTATTGACACACGTTCGTTGCATACCTTACCAACACGCGAGTTTGCTGCAGGCATGGCTGAAGTTATTAAGTATGGCTTGATTTACGATACTGAACTGTTTGCTTATCTAGAGCATAACATCGCTAAATTACAACAATTAGACGAGACGTGTTTACAGCACATCATCTTCAGATGCTGTGAAATTAAAGCGCTCATTGTTGCACAAGATGAAAAAGAGCAGGGCCTTCGTGCGTTGTTAAATTTAGGGCACACGTTTGCGCATGCTATTGAAGCACAAATGGGTTATGGTGTTTGGTTACATGGAGAAGCAGTCGCAACAGGTATGGTGCTTGCTGCAAAGCTTGCTTATACTCGCCAAGATTTAACACGAGAAGATGTAGAGCGTATTGCTACATTAATAGCGCAATATAGCTTACCAATCGAGATACCTAGCGATATGACCAGTGAGCACTTTTTACTGCATATGCGCAAAGATAAAAAGAATAAAAAAGGGACTATCCGATTCATTTTACCCACCGAATTTGGTCAATGTGCATTAGTTGATGATGTGTCTGATGATCAAGTCAGAGCATTGATCGAGCAATAAATGCAGTCACAAATTTTACCGAGCCGTGCGGCTTTGGTGGATAGAATCGCATTGCAATTTGAATATGGTCAAAACCTAATTGTTTTGTTGGGCACTTCTGGTTTAGGTAAAAGCTATTTGCTTGAAACCTTCATCACTGATAAATATAACGATTTTAATAAAGCGTTTGTGCAAGTTGGCGCTCAAATGACTGATGTGCAATTGATGACTCAATTATTAGAACAAAGCTTTAATGCCCCTTTAATTGATCACAACCTGAGCTTATCACAAAACTATTATCAATTAGCGAAGCAACAACAATGCGGCGCGTGTTTATGGGTTATCGATGGCGGCAGGCACCTATCTGAAGAACTAATTGCAGAGCTCGAGCTGTTATCAAAAAGTGCGCCCAATGTGCTTTACATTATGATTGCATCGCAATCTAAATTGCCGTTTAAAGAGGCAGTTAATATTCATTTAGAGCCATTAAACTTGGTTGAAAGTAAGCAGCTAATGGGATGGTACTTCACGGCTTTACCTTATGATGAAGACCCTGTATTTAAAACCTTTTTAGTTGAAGCCCAAGGTAACCCAAGTCTTTTATTATCCTGGCAGCCTAGCGAACAAGTTGCTGATATTATTGTAAAAGACAAAGTATCTTGGCGCTTACAGTTGCTCACACTATTACTCATAATTATGTTATTGATTATTGGCGTTGTATACAAAGCTGATATGACCCAATGGTGGAAAAATGCTAATAGTCAAAGCGATGAGCAAGTCCTCACAACCGCTATTACAACCGAGCAAGCTATTCAAAATAAACAACAACCGGTTAAATCACCAACCCTGTTTACTTCGCCACAGCCTATAACTAAAGAGCCAACTACAGATGAGCGTGCCCACAATGACGTGCCAGCAATTGTAGGAAGTTTAACTGAGCCATCGACTTTAACTGAACAAGAAAAGCCAGCACCGCCGCCGGTTGAAGAAGCCATTAGCGTACCTGAGGTGGTAAAGCAGCAAAGCCAAATAGTAAAAATACCCAGTAACTGGTACCTAGAACAACCTGAAGATAATTTTGTTATTCAGCTATTAGCCGTAACTCAGCAGCAGGTAGGCAATGAGTTTATTGCTGAACATAAGCTAGAAAGTATTACCAATACATACCAAACTAAACGAAATGGTAAAATGTGGTGGGTGGTAACAACAGGCAGTTTTGCTAACTTAAATGAGGCAAAACAAGCACTGCAAGCACTCCCCGCTGGAGTAAGAAAAAATAAACCTTTCTATAAAAAAATTAGCAAAATAAAACAAGAAATTGCACGAGTTGATCAGTAAACTCAGTGACTTTAGTGTAAAATCGCGCAACACCGAATTGAAGTAAAGAGCCAATGCAGCAAAAGAGTAGAGCCTTCCTTAAATGGGCTGGCGGAAAATACAGCCTCGTTGAAGATATTAACGCGCGACTAAATCAAGCAAGTAAACATGCAGATACCTTGGTTGAACCTTTTGTTGGTGCGGGCTCAGTGTTTTTAAATAGTAATTTTAAACACTACGTACTTAACGATATAAATGCTGATTTAATCAATTTATATAAAGAGCTTAAACGTTCGCCGGATGAGTTTATTAGCGATGCAAAAAAACTATTTGTTGATTTAAATAACCATCCAGATGCGTATTACGATTATCGTGTGCAGTTTAACCAAAGCAGCGATGTGTATGAGCGAGCCATTTTATTTTTATATATGAACCGCCATGGTTATAACGGATTATGTCGCTATAACTTAAAGGGCATTTTTAATGTGCCTTTTGGTAAATATAAAAAGCCTTATTTTCCTGAAAAAGAAATGTACTTTTTTGCCAGCAAAGCACAAAAAGCAACATTTACCTGCTTAGGCTACGATGATGTATTTAAACTGGTCCCTAAAAATGCGGTGATATACTGCGATCCGCCCTATGTGCCATTAAGTAAAACCGCATCGTTTACCTCTTACGCTAAAGGCGGATTTAATTTAGATGATCAGGCTAATTTAGCTAACTTGGCTGAGCAAGCGGCATTTGAGAATAACACGCCAGTCCTTATTTCAAACCACGATACCGTGTGGACACGCAAAATTTACAGTCAAGCATCACTGGATAAAATTCAGGTTAAACGTACGATTAGTCCAAAGGGCGGTTCACGAAATAAAGTGGATGAGCTAATGGCTATGTATTTAGCACCGAAGTCACGGTTGCATAAATAGCCAGTACAAATAATACAAACAGTACTACGGCAATAGCTATTAGCATAATTGGAGAGTGGTGCTTAAAGTCTGTTTTGCGCTTATCTTCAGATTGAACACCAAAAAATGCAGCCAGTACGCTTTGTAACGCGCTAAAAAAGTGCTGCATTTAATTAAAATAATGGCTTGATTGAAGAGGGCTTGTGTTTGTCATCAGTACCCGTTAACAACTCTAGCAAGTCTAAGTAATGAAACTGAGCGCTACGACTATCGCCTGTTAACCAAGAGGCCCAAGACGAATCCTCTTCAATTTGAATGCAACGGGTTGCGCTATTATTAATAGCGTTGGTTTGCTCTTTATGAAGACAAATGTTGGCTGAGCCTAAATCTTGCTCAGTATTTGAGCAAAGCGATGTTGCTCCAATAATAACACTTACCGACGTGATTAATAATCCAATTTTAAAAGCACGCATAATATAAACCTAATAATTTAGTTCTTCGCGCAGCATAACAAAAACTGCTTAAATAATACACTTTATTTTTGTTATTGTTTATTTGTATTGTGTTTTAAATACTGAGTGGCCCCCGCTTAAAAACTGATTCTTTTTTTAATTATAAAGCCTACATCCTCAGCAGGTTATTCTTTTTCATGAATAGCCACAATAAGGCTTTAACATTACTTATTTGGCGCTATTTTTAAAGGTGCTACTTGGGTAACTTCGCTAATTAAGTTACATTAACGGCATAAATTATTCATTAACGGATTAGCGATGCTCAACTGTGAACAAAAATACTTAATAGCGCCCTCAATATTATCTGCAGACTTTGCACGATTAGGCGAAGATGTCGACAAAGTGTTAGCCGCAGGTGCTGATGTCGTTCATTTTGATGTAATGGATAACCATTATGTACCTAACTTAACGATTGGCCCAATGGTATGTAAAGCACTTCGCGACTACGGGATTAAAGCCCCGATTGATGTGCATTTAATGGTAAAACCGGTAGATAGTTTAATCCCACAATTTGCCAAGGCGGGTGCATCAATTATTACCTTTCACCCAGAGGCGAGCGAGCATATTGACCGTACTTTGCAATTGATAAAAGATGAAGGTTGCCAAGCAGGCTTAGTGTTCAACCCTGCAACGAGTTTAAGTTACCTCGATCACGTAATGGATAAAGTAGATGTGATCTTATTAATGTCAGTAAATCCTGGGTTTGGTGGGCAAAGTTTTATTCCACAAACACTCGAGAAACTGCGAGAGGCAAAACAACGCATTGTTGAATCTGGACGTGATATTCGTTTAGAAGTAGATGGCGGTATTAAAGTAGATAACATAGCAGCGGCGGCTGAAGCGGGTGCAGATATGTTTGTTGCAGGCTCAGCTATTTTTAATCAGGCTGATTATAAAACGGTGATTGATGAGATGCGTCAGCAATTAGAAAGTGTTGAATAATGAAATATGATGCAGCGTTTTTTGACTTAGACGGCACCCTAGTTGATAGCGTGTACGACTTGTATATGGCTTTAAATTTAACACTTAGCGATTTAGCGTTTCCAATTGTCAGTCAGCGATTAGTTGAAAGCTGGGTAGGTAATGGCATTGAGGTGTTAGTGAAACGAGCCCTTTGCGGCGATATGCAAATTAGTGAGCACCTCGATGAGGCTTTAAGCGAACGAGCTATCAATCTGTTTTATCAACATTACAGTGAGCAGGTCGGTGAATACAGTGTGTTATATCAGCATGTTGAAACTGGTCTTGCTGCTCTCAGTGGTATGCCTAAAGCACTTATTACTAATAAAGCACGCCGCTTTACTGAAATGCTTTTAGATAAGCTCGCTATTCGCAGTCATTTTGAAGTGATTGTTTGCGGTGACGACATGGCAAAAAAACCGTCACCTGAGCCGCTATTATTTGCTTGCGATGCATTAAATATAACGCCTTATAAAGCGATTATGATTGGTGATTCAAAGAGTGACATACTCGCAGCGCAAGCCGCTAACATTGACGTGATAGCGCTCACTTATGGGTATCACCAGGGAGAGCAGTTAGCGGATTATAATCCGCAGTACCTATGCGATAACTTCTTAGCTATAATACCGACACTAACACAGCGTTAAGCATTTTTAATTAAGTAAAAATAAAGGAAAATCATGAGTAAACCAGTAGTATTAAGTGGCATGCAGCCAACCGGTGGTATGACAATAGGCAACTATGTTGGCGCTATTAACCAGTGGGTTAAGCTACAGGAAGAATATGATAGCTACTTTATGCTTGCAGACTTGCATGCAATTACCGTACGCCAAGACCCTGAATTATTGCGTGCTCGTGTACTCGATGGCGTTGCGTTATATACGGCATGCGGTATTAACCCAGAAAAAGCGGCGTTATTTGTACAATCTCAGGTACCTGAGCATGCGCAACTTGGCTGGGTATTAAACTGTTATGCGCAAATGGGTGAGCTTAATCGCATGACCCAGTTTAAAGATAAGTCGGCAACGCATGCTAATAATATTAATGTGGGGTTATTTGCTTATCCGGCTTTGCAAGCGGCTGATATTTTACTGTACCAAGCAGACAAAGTACCTGTAGGTGAAGATCAAAAACAGCACCTTGAACTAACGCGTGATATTGCAACTCGCTTTAATAATGTTTACGGCGATATTTTTACGCTGCCAGAACCGTATATTCCAGAATTTGGTGCGCGAGTCATGAGCCTGCAAGATCCACTGAAGAAAATGTCTAAGTCAGATGAAAATCCAAATGGCTTTATTATGATGTTAGACGAGCCGAAAAAGATTGAGAAAAAGCTTAAAAAAGCAGTTACCGATTCTGACGAGCAAGCGCGTATTTACTTTGATCGCAAAGAAAAGCCAGGTGTATCTAATTTACTTACGCTACTAAGTGTGGCAACTAAGCGCTCAATTGAAGAGTTAGTCCCTGAATACGAAGACAAAATGTATGGCCATTTGAAAAAAGACACCGCAGCAGCTGTTGTCAGCATGATTGAGCCAATTCAAACACGTTTTAAAGAAATTCGTGAAGATCAAACACTTCTTAATGACATCATGAGAACAGGGGCTGAAAAAGCAAGCGCGCGTGCAGAAACTACATTAAAAGCAGTTTATGATGCGGTTGGGTTTATTCCACGCCCATAAGCGCGTTTATTTGCAGATACAAAAATGCCGCTAATTTAGCGGCATTTTTTATATCACGCTGATTAACATTAAAAAGCCAAATATAAATAGAAGTGACATTGCTTGCTTGTCTGTTTTATCCATCAATCGGCCTTAGCAGTTGTTTTGGAAGTTGTATTGTTAATATCAACTAAAGATACTTGGTAGCCTTTATTCTCAAGTAATGTCAGTAAGCTATCTTCTCCGGCGAGGTGTCCTGCGCCCACAAGTACAAATTCACTTTTATCGTTTTTAAACATTTGTTCTAGTTTAACTAGCCAGTTATTGTTTCTATCGGTCATTAATTGTTTATAAGTTGCAGGATCATTTTTTTGCATCGGTTCAAGTGCTACTGTATAGAGCGATTGTGTATCACCCTCACGCCAAGCTGAGAGTAATTTTTTAAACATCACACCGTAATTGTCAAACCCAGCTAAATTATTTTTGATAAAGTCATTTTCGTTATGTTCACCCATAGTCTTAAATAACTCTAACTGAAATGCCATCGTCTCTAAGTATTGTTGTTCTTTATTATCTAATGTCGCTTTTTTAGTAAAGTAAGCGTCAACGCCTTCACCCATTAAATTTTGTTTTTGCAACTCCATCGACATCAGCACAATACTAACCATTGCTGGGCGAAAGTTATCTAATTTATTCAGATTTGCACCAAATTCAGCCAGCTTGTTTTCTAATGCGAGCTTTACCTCTGGAGTTAGCTTTTGGCTCAATGTTTCATTATTTTTATAGGATAGTGCGCTCAACATTTTCATTTGTGCTTGTGCATCGCTAGGATCAGGTATTGGTGCTTCTAATACAATAGTATCTGCTTGTTTATAGGCGTGGTTAAACTCCACTGGTAGAGGCATTTCTGATTTCGGTAAAATGTGTACTGTGCCGCCAATAAATAATGAGTCATTTCCTTTGCTTACCTGCCACACTGAGCTTTGTGCTTGCACAGTCGTTGCTAATAAACAGCTGCTCAATAATACAGTTGCTGAAAATACTTTTTTAGTAAATGCGTTCATAACACTTCCTTAATGAAATTTTATTTATTATTGATTGGTTAAAATAGTGCTTATATAAGTTGTTAGTGATGACGTTATTTTCGAAAGGTTGCTATCAATTTTTGCGTTCATCTTGTTTATAGAAGATTCAAAGTCGGCCGTTATTTGATTCTCTATACTAGTAAATAATGTTTCAGTGTTTACTTCATGCTTAATGAGTGAATCGGTGTTTGTAGCATAAATTATTTGATTGCTATTGATGACTATTTCACCGGCTGCACATTGCCCTGAATTAGCTAATAGCGTGTTGCTTTTGCTTTCTGTAGCGACTGCAGAGGCTGTACTAAATACTGTTGCTAATATAATTACGGGTAATACTTTTTTAGTTGCGTTATTCATAATGAAACCTTTTTTATGTTTAAAAGTCAGCTTAATTAACATTTAAAAGTCGTGTTCAGTAAGCTGCTTGTTGATGACGTTTTAAAGAATATCGCTGAATTTACCGAGAGTCGCTTATCTAGTTGTGAGTGATTTATTTATAAGAATTTTTATTGTTTTTATTGTTTTAAATTAAAGTGTTAGCCTTAAACCTTATCTGCAGAAATAAGGTTTCTAATTCACCTAACTATATTAAAAAGTGTACCTGTGATAGGGTTAGTGAAAAATAAAAATACGTAAACACTATGAATTATCAAATCGGACCTTGGCAATTTATTAGTAATCGATGTGTGATTACTTCAAACAACATGGAAAGGGAATTAGACCCACTTTTAGTAAAGCTATTACTGTATTTTATAGATAAGCCTCAACAAATCGTTTCCCGTCAAGCGCTAATAGAGAGTGTGTGGCAGCAAAGCTTTGTAGACGACAATGCGATTAATCGTGCTATTTCAGAGTTAAGAAAGCTGCTTGCTCACCCCATTGAAAAAGCGCCGCTTTTGAAAACGCATTACCGTAAAGGGTACAGTCTAACCGTCATACCAGAGCGCTTAACGCAAGCAAGCGTTTTTGAAGAGCCTGCAAACTTTTTGCCTGACTCACCGGATGTTTTTGCCAAAAATGAAGAGGTAGTGACTGCAACTACTTCTCAACCGGTTCAAAGAACGAATAGTAAAAAGTTTTTGATCTATTCTTTAGTCGTCATTATTTTTATATGCTTTTTAGTATGGTTTGGGTTGTTTTTTATTAATGCACCTTCTAGCGAAAAGATTAAACAGATCACGGTAAATAAGGTAGCAAGCACGTGGAATATTGGCAGCGAGGTTCACCCCGAGGTATCTTCTGATAAACAGTTTTTAGCTTACACTAATATAGAACCTGAAAATGACGTAATGCATGCATTTGTTAAGCGTCTTTCAGATCAGCGAGAGATTGAAATTACCTATCCAGGCTTTCAGGTGTCTATTTTATCATGGCAGTTAAACCAGCACTCAGTGCTATTACAAGCTACCAATTTAAAGCAGCAAAAGTGCGAAATGGTACTTGTTGATTTAAGCCAGTTTCCTGTTATTGGGGAGGCTACCTCTATTAAAAAGTGTGACCTTAGATATACAGGTTATGCGCAAGTAGACGAAAGTGGTGAACATATTTATTACACCGAATATAAAAATGAGCATGAAGGTTCAGGTTTATATAAATTTGATTTAGAACTTAAAAAAGAATTCATAGTGATCCCACCACCAGGGGTAATGTATGGCGTAATCATGCCGCGTTTATCTCATTCTGGTAATAAAATAGCATATATACTTAGTCAAAAGGGTAAGCCTTTTTCTGTATTTAGTTATAACTTTGAGACCCATGAAACCAAGCGGTTATTTAAAGCAGAAAAAAGCACGATTAGCTTTGCATTTGATTGGCTTGCTGACGATAAAGGCGTGATTGTATTTGAAGGTTCTGAGCTTTCAACCATTATGTTTGATGAAAAAAACATTGTTAAACATACGCTAACAGTAACCCCAAAGATAAATCCTTATTATATAGCGGTTCACTCTGCCAATAGTCTTTTTTATTCAGAGAATAAAACCCAATCATACTCGCTAATTAAAGCAACAGACCCTTTTGGCGATACACCTAAGTATGAAACGCTCTATAAAAGTGATAAAGACGACTACAACATTATTGAAATAGTTAATAAAGAAGGGCCTGCGCATGTTTTCGTATCTGAGCGTTCTGGCAGCAGTCAATTATGGCTCTCTCAAAATGGTTTTACAAAGCAACTTAGCTTTTTTAATTATGATGATGCCCCTTCGACTTTTGCATTAGGAATGCTCAGAGCTTCTTCCAATAAGCAGCGCATAATGTTCATAAAAAATAAAAGCTATTCACTTTATGACGTAAACGCTCAAAGATTTTATCCGTTAGAAGAATTTAATAAGCATAAAATAATAAGCTATATTTGGTCAAAAAATAACGAAAGCATTATTTATATTAAGCGACTTGGTTCAAAAAATATATTGGCAGAATTTAATTTACTCACCCGCGATACACGCGTGATAGAAGGAATAAAAGCGAGTAAACTCATTTCAGATAGTAAAGGTAACGGATACGTAACCAATGATAATCAATTAATTCGCCTTTCAGATAGGCAAAGCTGGGAATTACCTAAAAATGCCAAAAAGTCAGTTGCATATGGCATTAGCAAAAACTATTTCTATTATTCAGATTCTATTTCTAGAATCGCTAGGCTAAATTTACAAGATCAAACCATACAGGATACACACGTGGACTTTCGACCTATTGGTTTTGAGGTAAACGAAAGCAATGAAATATTGTTTACGGGATCTAAGTATAAAGATATGCAAATAGTACAAATTAGTTGGAGCGAATAGCGCTATTCATTATGCCGAGAAAGCCAGCGCGCGTGCAGAAACTACATTAAAAGCAGTTTATGATGCGGTTGGGTTTATTCCACGCCCATAAGCGGGTTTATTTGCAGATACAAAAATGCCGCTAATTTAGCGGCATTTTTTGTATTTTAATGTTTTGTAGCAGAAATACCGGCAGACTCACAGGCTCTAACTATAAATTTATAACCGTAAGGCATGCTTTGATCAGGCGTTATTTCAATAATTTCGTAATCATTGAGTTCGATTGACTTACTCTCTGTTGATTTCTTACAGCGTGAATAACTGTCTGCTTCATAACTATAGGCAAATATGGCAATTAAGCGCTTACTACGTTCAAAGTAGCCTTTAGTATCTAAAAACTGCCTAACCGTTTGAGTGTTCTCATCTTCGCCTTCTAAGCGAATACCAAATGTTTTTGTCTGAGCGCCGTCATTGTCTGAAGAGGGGAGTTTTTTCTCTATTTGCTCACTCAATTTTTCTATGGCTTGCTCTTGCTCAGCGGGGGATTTATTTGCGAGCGATTGGCTATTTTCAAAGCTATTTACTATATCGTTTAATACTTTTTCAGGCGGTTTTTCATCAATAAATGCAATCAGACTTACAAACACTACCGTCGCTAAAAAAAAGCGGGTTAATGCAGTTAGAAGTGGTGAGTAGCTTTGGCTAATAAACTTTATGCGATCAGATCCAAATGGCTTGATTAGTAATAACACTATGATGTAAAAAGGCAAAATAAGTTGTAAGCCGAGCAGTGTTGCCAGAGTTATTCCTAGTGTCCAAGGCGGTAAATATAATAAAGTGGCAAAGTTATGAGTGTAATTAAAGTGATTAGCTGATACCTGAGTGACTTCATTTACAATGCCACTAGCACTTGCTAAAACAAAGTTAGCAATACTGGCATAAAATACCAAAATAAGTGCTTTACCGGCGAGTGAATTCCATAGTTGATTAAACTTAGGCCAAAATTCTATGATCAGCGCAATAATAGTAATAGTGGCACATAGCCACGTTAACTTAAAAATGGCTAGAGTTATAAACGCAAGCAGATAAAGTTTTTGCGCGGTGTTAAGGTTAAACCATATGCTTTTTATATGGCTAAGCAGTTTAACTTGGTGTGGTTGCCAGCTTTTTTGCTGTTGCTTAAACTGCTTATTAGCACGCCATTTTGCAATTTTTAAATACCTTAACACCGACTTTCCTTATCTAAAGCGTATTACCGTTATTTATTTAATAACGGTTTTAAGTAGTGCCCAGTATGAGAGCGCTGGCATTCAGCCACTTCTTCTGGTGTACCTGCAATCAGTATTTCACCGCCGCCAGCACCACCTTCAGGGCCTAAATCAACGATCCAGTCGGCTGTTTTGATGACATCTAAATTGTGCTCAATCACTACAATGGTATTGCCATGATCGCGCAGACGATGCAGTACTACTAATAACTGCTCTATATCTGCAAAGTGCAGGCCTGTTGTTGGCTCATCTAATATGTATAGCGTTTTACCGGTATCACGCTTAGAAAGCTCACGTGCTAACTTAATTCGCTGTGCTTCACCACCAGAAAGTGTTGTAGCGGCTTGGCCTAAGCGGATATAAGAAAGTCCAACATCCATTAGGGTTTTAAGTTTGCGTGCTATGGCCGGTATTTTATCAAAGTAGTCATGGGCATCTTCAACGGTCATATCGAGCACTTGGTTGATGTTTTTGCCTTTATATTGTACTTCTAAGGTTTCGCGGTTATAACGTTTACCTTTACATACATCACACGGCACATATACGTCAGGTAAAAAGTGCATTTCTACTTTAATAACGCCATCACCTTGGCATGCCTCACAACGCCCACCTTTAACATTAAAGCTAAAGCGACCTACTTTGTAACCACGTGAACGGGCTTCTTGAGTACCCGCAAACAGTTCACGAATACCGGTGAAAATACCGGTATAAGTTGCAGGATTTGAACGCGGTGTGCGGCCAATAGGACTTTGGTCAATATCAATCACTTTATCAAAGTGCTCAAGGCCTGCAATTGACTTGTAAGGGGCCGCTTCTGCAGTTGTGGCGCCATTAAGCTCAGTGTGAGCGAGTTTAAATAAGGTGTCGTTAATGAGTGTAGATTTACCTGAGCCCGATACACCGGTAATACAGGTCATTAAGCCAAAGGGTATTTTTAAATCAACATTTTTTAAGTTATTACCGGTAGCGCCAAACAGCTCTAACCATTTATCGTTAGTAGCATGGCGCTCTTTAGGTACTTCAATTTTACGCACCCCCGATAAAAACTGACCGGTAACCGAGTCTTTGCTCGCTAAAATATCATCGCGTGTACCTTGAGCAATAACATGGCCGCCATGGACACCAGCACCCGGACCAATATCAATAATATGATCTGCCGCGCGGATCGCGTCTTCATCATGCTCTACAACAATAACGGTGTTACCTAAATCACGTAAATGCACTAAGGTTTTTAATAAACGGTCGTTATCACGTTGGTGTAAACCAATAGATGGTTCATCTAAAACATACATTACACCTACTAATCCAGCGCCAATTTGACTCGCTAAACGAATACGCTGTGCTTCACCGCCAGAGAGCGTGTCGGCGCTGCGCTCAAGTGATAAGTAATTTAGGCCAACATTTATTAAGAAAGATAAACGATCGCGAATTTCTTTTAAAATCTTCTCCGCAATTTGGCCTTTTTGCCCAGTCAAATGCAAGCCTTCAAAAAAGCTCATTGCCTCACCAATACTCATATGTGTGATGGTTGGTAAGTTAGTTTGACCAATAAATACGTTACGTGCTTCTTGGCGAAGGCGCGAACCTTTACAACTAGGGCACGCTTGACTAGTTTGATACTTAGCTAGCTCTTCACGCACAGAGTTTGATTCAGTTTCGCGGTAGCGGCGGTTCATATTATTTAACACGCCTTCAAATACATGATTACGTGTAATTAAATCACCGCGGTCATTACGGTAATTAAATGCAATTTTAGTATCACCCGAGCCATCTAGAATAATTTTCTTATGTTCTTTAGCTAGTTCCTGATAAGGCACATCTAAATCAAAGTCGTAATGTTGTGCAACTGCTTGCAACATTTGATAGTAGTAAAAGCTGCGTTTGTCCCAACCTTTAATTGCACCGCCAGCTAAACTTATCTCAGGGTTATGAACCACGCGATTAGGGTCAAAGTATTGCCTTACACCTAAACCGTCACAGCTTTGACAAGCCCCGGCTGGGTTGTTGAACGAAAATAGACGCGGTTCAAGCTCTGTCATCGCATAGCCACAGGTTGGACAGGCAAAATTTGCTGAAAACAGCATTTCTTCAGCATTGCTATCGTCCATAAACGCAATGTTGGCAACGCCGCCTGACATTTCAAGTGCTGTTTCGAATGATTCCGCGAGACGTTGTTGCTGGCCGTCTTTGACTTTAAAGCGATCAACCACGACTTCAATTGTGTGCTTTTTATGTAGATCTAGTGGTGGTGGATCAGATAGGTCGCACACTTCGCCATCAATACGTGCGCGAATGTAGCCTTGGCTTGCAAGCTGCTCTAATAGCTTTACATGTTCGCCTTTACGGTCTTTAACAACAGGCGCCAAGAGCATTAACTTTGTGCCTTCAGGCAGCGCCAGTGCGGTATCGACCATTTGGCTGATTGTTTGCGCCGCGAGCGGTAAATCATGAGTCGGACAGCGAGGTTCGCCAACGCGTGCAAACATCAAGCGTAAATAATCGTAGATTTCAGTAATAGTTCCCACGGTTGAACGTGGGTTATGCGAGGTTGATTTTTGTTCTATGGAAATAGCAGGAGAAAGGCCTTCAATATGATCTACATCGGGCTTTTCCATTAATGACAAAAACTGCCTTGCATAAGCAGAGAGTGATTCAACATACCGGCGTTGCCCTTCTGCATACAGCGTATCAAATGCAAGTGATGACTTTCCTGAACCAGATAAGCCAGTAATAACAATTAGTTTATCACGTGGGATGGTTAGGCTGATGTCTTTTAAATTGTGCGTGCGGGCGCCTCGGACTTCAATGTTTTCCATGCTATCTCGTTTATTGCCAAAATTATTTGTTCAGTATCGCATAATACGCTGCAATATTAATCCTTGATCATCGAAAAAATCCTTAGTTATAGACGATTAATTATTGCCAAGCTTGTGATAGAATCCTTGCCTAATTTTTTAACACAGTAAGATCACGCATATAATGACCGCATCTTCACTTAATTCACGAGAAAAACGCGCTGCCGTATCGTTAGCGAGTGTGTTTGCATTTAGAATGCTCGGCTTGTTTATGCTGATGCCTGTTTTAGCTATTTATGGTCAAGAGCTTGAAGGCTTTTCACCTATCTGGATTGGTTTTGCAATTGGTGCGTATGGTTTAACTCAGGCCGTATTACAAATCCCAATGGGGAGACTTTCCGATAAAATAGGTCGTAAAAAAGTCATAGTCGGTGGTTTGGCGGTGTTTGCTTTAGGTTCGGTAATTGCCGCTTTGGCAGAGTCTATTCAAATGGTGACGGTAGGGCGTGCGTTACAAGGCATGGGAGCTATAGCCAGCGCATTATTAGCGTTTGCATCAGATTTAAGCCGTGATGAACAGCGCCCCAAAGTTATGGCGGTGATTGGCATGAGCATCGGCATGAGCTTTGCGTTTGCGATGTTATTAGGGCCGATAGTGGCAGCTTCATGGGGCATTGCAGGCGTATTTTGGCTAACGGCTATTTTGGCTGTGTGTGGTATTTTTATAGTCACTATGCTCGTTCCCAGTGCAATAAATAAAGCCCCTAAAGGCGATACGCTTGCCAGTTTTAGTGACATCAAAAAATTGATTAAACACCCACAGCTGGCACGTTTAAATGCAGGCGTATTATTGCTGCATCTAACATTAACGACTATTTTTGTAGTATTACCAAGCCAATTAATTAAAGATGGCTTAGTAGCCGAAAACCATTGGCAGCTTTATATTCCGGTTTTATTTTTGGCGTTTTTTTTAATGGTGCCCGTGATGATAGTGGCAATTAAAAAAGAGAAAGAAAAACAAGCCTTTATTGGTTCTGTTATGGTTTTAATAGTCAGCATGTTAAGTATGTCTATGTGGGCAAACAGCGTTGTTGGTATTGCGGTTTGTATGCTGTTATATTTTGTTGCGTTTAACTTTTTAGAAGCCACTATGCCGGCTCTTGTGTCGCGTATTGCTCCAGCAAGCCAAAAAGGCTCAGCCATGGGGGGGTATTCATCGAGCCAGTTTTTAGGCGCTTTTTTAGGCGGCATGCTTGGCGGGTATGTAGCACAAACAACTAGTACGCAAGCTGTGTTTGCGGCGGCGGCACTTGTTGGGGTAATATGGCTTATTATTGCGTGGAAAATGCAAGTCCCACCGAAAAGCAAAGTTATTAGTTTAATGACCCAATTAGATTCTGAAGAGCAGGCACAAACACTGGCTTCTCAGTTAGTTGCTTTACCCGGCGTAATAGAAGCAACCGTAGTTCGCGATGAAAGTCGTAGCTACTTAAAGATTAATGATAAAGAATTTGACCTAGACCAAGCCCGAAGAGTGGCTGGTTTAATCTAACGTTTATAGGAGATGGTTCCATGGCACGCGGTGTGAACAAAGTAATTTTGGTTGGTAATTTAGGGCAAGATCCTGAAGTTCGTTACATGCCTAATGGTAATGGTGTAGCAAATATTACCTTAGCAACTTCAGATAGCTATAAAGATAAAAACACTGGCCAAATGGTTGATAAAACTGAGTGGCACCGTGTGGTATTTTTTGGCAAGTTAGCTGAAATTGTGGGTGAATACTGCCGCAAGGGATCACAAATTTACGTAGAAGGTAAACTTCAAACCCGTAAATGGACTGATCAACAAGGCCAAGAAAAATACACCACAGAAATCGTTGTCGATGGCTTTACGGGTCAAATGCAAATGCTAGGTGCACGCGGTGGCGACCAACAAAGTGGTGGCTATCAAGGTAACCAAGGTGGTCAACAAAGTAGTGGCTATCAAGGAAACCAAGGCGGGCAACAAAGCGGTGGTTATGGTCAAAATAACCAAGGCCAAAATAGCCAGCAAGGCAGTTATGCTCCACAGCAGCAATCTGCACCTGCTCAGCAGCCAGCACCGCAGCAAAACAACCAATACCAGCCACAGCAGCAAGGTGGTTTTGCACCACAACAAAATAGTGCACCACAACAGCAAGGCGGGTTTGCACCTAAGCCACAAAATGCACCGCAAGGTGGCGCATCAAACCCTATGGAACCAACAATCGACTTTGATGACGATATCCCGTTCTAGACAAAGACAAAACGTCAAATGTTGAAAAAAAATATAGAAAGCCGCTATTAAGCGGCTTTTTTTATTAAAAAAATGACCGTATTCCATTTCTACAGTTTTTAAATCTGAATAAACACTTCCTAAAGTAAACATATGAATGTGTAAAAAGCACTGTGATATTGGTGTTTTTATTTTTTGAGCCAAGCCCTCCTTTGTTCAAACTAATATATAAATAATGACAGCTGTTTAGTTAACTAATTGAAGGCTAAATATAATGTTTATAAACATTAAGTACTAACTTTTAAACCTCTGCTAAACTTTTATTATTGGCTTGTACAATTGCAAATAGTAGACAACACTTTAATAACTTATTTGATGTGCCGGTGGGTTATGAAAGCCAGTAAATTTCACTTTACCAATTATTCAAATGCCTTGTTTTATGCTCTGTGTATCGCCTTGCTAGTGATTATTAATAGCGGTTTAAGTTTGGTTTTACAGCATCAAAACGAGCAAGTTGGTTTAAAGCTAGCAAAGCAATTGCAACAGCCATTGGCCAATGAAAAACAACTTATTGCAAATACGCCTTTTACGCTCGCCCCTAATAAAAACTCTATTTATATAGAAAAACAAAAACATTATTTTAGCGCTAACTCAAAAGGAATTTTGCTCTACTCATGGCCAGTTTGGTATAGCTATAGCTATTTGTTTTTAATAATAAACGCGGTTCTTTTGCTCGCTATGCTTTGTATTCGACGTTTTAAAAAGCCTAAAACAATAAAAAACAGCACAATGACCTCTAAACGTCAGCAGCACTTTAATAATAAGAAAGTACGGTATGCACCCAAAGTGAGTTCTTTACAGCTCGCTCCAATAGCGACAACTAATGTGCAGGAAGCAATTAAATATAATGTATTTGCACTTATTCAGTGTGAATGCCATTTTGATGCAAACACTGACTTACAAGCGACTCTTAAAGTCTTATTGGCAAAAGACTTTATTAATACGACTGAAATATCCGTTAAGTTATTAACTGCAGGCAATTTCGCTTTTACTCTCAAAGGGATTGATGCAATTGATAAACTCAATTGCGCTAAATATTTACATCAATGCATTGTAAGTGCCGCTCATGTATTGGCGCCAAGAACTGCACAGAGGCATGTAAAAGTAGGTTTATGTACTTATTATTCAGAGGCTGATCAGGTTATGGTGTATCAGTTGGCAAAGTCGGCACTTACTCTTTCGCAGCAAAATCGAGTTAAGCATTATCACCAATTAGCGTTAAATTATGGTCATGTCCAACAGCTCGATAGACACTCAATACCACAACGAATTAAAAAGCAAAAATTGGCAATTTTATTTCAACCAGTATACGAGCTCGATAGCGGCACTATTATTAAGCATTACGTATCAATTAAAAGTAATGACAGGGGAAATAAACAATTACTTAATCAAGAAAGTATCAGTCAATTTTATAACGAAGGTGAGGCGCTATTACACGATCAAGCGGTAGTTATGCAAGTAAAAAAACTATTGCTTATAGATAAATCATCGTCAGTTATCAGTATTAAGTTACATCCTAAAAACTGGTTTAATAACGAGTTTTGGAGCTGGTTAACTGCTTATATCAATGACTTAAAAAACCAACATACACTGCAATTTTCTATAAATGAATCAGAATTCTTAAATAATCAATTACGTTTGCAAGGCGCTTTTGCAGCAATAGCAGCAATAAACTGCAATATTGTAATTGATGATGTGAGAAGCAGTAAAAATATTTTTAAGTTTACGCTTAATAAACAAATATCAGGGCTTAACTTAGCTTCTGAACTTGTCCATGGGATAGAGCGCAGTAATTCACAACAAAAATACGTTAGGGGAATTGTGCATATAAGTAGATTATTGAGCTTGTCAGTATTTGCACTTGATGTAGAGACGCCTCAGGAGCTACAACTTTTAAAAGTAATAGGCATTAGCGGCGCGCAAGGAGGATATTTTTCTAAATTACTCCCCAATTATACTCAAGTCGCATTTCACTAATGCTAAGCAATTAACAAGTTAAATATACTCTACACTAATTTGCGATATTTTAGCCCTTCTAAACCTTGCAACCCACCAGTATGTATTGCAATAATTTTGCTGTTAGGGGCAAAGTAATCATTATTGATGAGCTGCCAAAGTGCGTACATCATTTTACCGCTGTAAATAGGCTCCAAGGGTAATTGATGTTGATGCTGCATGTGTTGGCAAAACTGCCATAAATCAGCTGTAAAACGACCATATCCACCACCGTGAAATTGCGTAAGTAGTTGCCAGTTATTTTGTGATTTTGCTTTAGGGCTAAGAGCGCGTATTTCGTCCCGCAGGTAGTCGGCTTGCTTTAAAACAGCAATCCCTAGTAGGTTGATTTTATTTGAGCTGCCCTCTATCAATCCAGCCAAGGTGCCGCCACTGCCAGTTGGACAGATTAAGTAGTCGTGCTCAGGTAAACTCTGGGCAAGCTCTTTACATCCCTCTATAGCAAACGAATTAGTGCCTCCTTCAGGTAGAATGTATGCGTTTGGAAAGCGTGCCTGTAATGCGGCTAAATAGGCTTCATCATGTCGTTGTTTGTACTCTATACGATTGACAGCATGTAACTGCATACCACATTGCTGTGCAAATTTTAGAGTAGGATTATTTAGATCAAGCTGTGGGCCGCGCACAATTGCGTGGGTTGTTAAGTTAAACTCTTTACCAGCAGCGGCGCACGCATGAATGTGATTTGAAAAAGCACCACCAAATGTAAGTAATTCAGATTTACCCAGTTGTTGCATACGAACTAAATTGTATTTGAGCTTTCGCCATTTATTACCGCTGATAAGTGGATGCAATAAATCATCGCGCTTAATAGTCAAAGTTATTTTCTTGTCTGTTAGTAATTCACTGGTAATTATTTGTAAATAGCTATGTTCATTAATACTGAATGGTATTGGCATTATCACTCTTTTTCATTAGTTACATGATGAATGTGCTGTGTAATAGCGTTATTTTGACTCAGTTTTTATTACTTAAGCAAACTAAAAAATATGAATACGCGGCTAAATTGGCATCTTAATAGCGTAAAATGCAGATAAATCTCGGTGTTGTTAAATAAATTAGCTATTTAGTACAAATGAAACGGTTATTTACTGGCATGAAACGGGATAATAGTTGTAAACTGAGATAATAAATGAACAAAGCTTGTGTTTTGTGCTTCAAGTACATAGCATAAGGTTTTATTATAAAAAATAATAATAACCAAATAATTGCCGCTTTTTTGGGACTGGAATATATGCGAATTGCTCCTTTATCTCTGTTAATTTCTGCTAGCTTTTTTGCAAGCACAGTATTTGCACAAGATACAACTACTGTAAACAGAATTGAATCAGAGATTAATACGAAACAAACAGAATACACTCGTTCAACGACGATGCTCGACAAATATTTAAAAGAAGAGAATCAACTTCAAACACAACTTGAACTGCTTAGAACGCGTTCCACACAGCTTGATAAAGAAAAAAACCAAGCGTTGGATGCGATGAATGATATGTATCGACGTTTAATTGATAATCCGTCGCTAGACATTACCTCTGCACAATCGCGTTATCAAAAAGCCGTTGTTGATCAAGAACAAAATAAAAATGATATTTCTATGCAATTGGCGGCAATTGCATCCCATCTAAAAGATATTGAGCAAATTCGCGCTGATAAACATGCACTTCAAAACACGATTGAAAGCTTAAAAGTGCAATATACTACGGCGCGTGTAGAGCGATTACGCAATGAGTTTACCCGAGAGGGTACGCTTGAAGTTGACCATACCATTAACTGTAAGCGCACTGAAACACTGGCGGCATGTGAGCAGAGCGGTCAGCAAATAGGGCTGAAAAAGGCAACTAAACGTTTTTTAGATCAAATATTTGAAAATCTTACAGAAAAACGTCTTGTTGAACCTAAGCGAGACATGGCAGGGGCACAAGTACAAATTTTAAGTAGTCACGTGATTAAGAGCGCATTTAGCGGGCAAGGTGATTACAACGTCAATTTAAGCGTTACTATGCGCGGAGATGTAAACAGCAGTCGTTTATGTCACTTACTTAGTGTGAATAATAGTTTTTGTTTAGAGTATGGTACCCCGCTGGCAAATACTTATCAGCCAGCTTATAGCACTACTTTCTCTGATAGTCAGTTAACATTCAGCGATAATGGGGATAATAAAGCCGCTGCCGTTGTCGCTAAAACAGTTAATAAAAAGCCTAAAGTGGTCGCTGAGAACAAGAAAGATCAATTAGTTCAGTTAACCTTACGCTCTAATGTACACGGCGATGAAGTATTTATTAATGATATTCGAGTAGGTTCTACTCGTTTGGTGACGAACTTACCACGTGGTTTGCATAAATTAGAAATACGCAAAGAAGGTTACATCCCTTATAAAGCGCGAATTGACTTAAAGAAAACGCGAACGCTTTTTGCTCAGTTGGAAAAAAAGTCAGAGTCGATTGCTGCACCGACTAAAAAGCGAGAGCAAATAATACAAGCAGATTGCCCAAAAGGAATGGAAGTTGATACACGCCCACCTATGGTGGACCCATCAGCAGTGATGATCCCCGTTGGTAAATTTAAAATGGGTGATATAAACGGCAATGGGCTTGAAAATGAACGCCCCGTGGTTGAAAAAACGATTAGTGAATCTTTTGCTATGCAGAGCAAAGAAGTGACTGTTGGCGCATTTGAAGCGTTTGTAAACGAAACGCAATATAAAACCGAAGCTGAAAAAGGCAAAGGTTGCGCATATTACCTCAACGGCGAACCTGTTTGGGAAGCAAGCTTAAATTGGCGTGCTCCAGGATTTGAGCAAACCAATGAGTTTCCTGCTGTGTGTTTGACAAAAAATGATGCTATTGCTTACGCTGAATGGTTTTCTGATAAAACAGCGCAAACGTATCGCTTACCTACTGAGGTTGAGTGGGAATATGCGGCGCGTGCAGGCACTGAGACAGAGTACCCATGGGGTAACGAAATTGGTAAAAACCTAGCTAACTGTGGTTGGTGTGGTAGCGAGTGGTCGAATAAACGCACGGCTCCGGTAGGGTCTTTCTCTGCAAATGCATTTGGCTTATACGATACTGTAGGCAATGTATGGGAATGGACTAGTAGCACAGGGAATAAAAAAGATGCCGTTGTTCGCGGAGGTGCATGGAATTTTGCCCCTAGCCTTGCTCGTGCATCAACGCGTTTAATTTTAGCGCCAGATTTTAGAGCTAATTATATTGGCTTTCGCTTAATGAGCGAACGATAATATTTAATGGGGAAGCGGTGCTTCCTCTTTTTAATGATTACAAAGACGGCTGCGCTTTACATTGCTCATTGTGTTGAGAATGTTAAAGTAAGCGCAACTACAATAAGAACGAATTTCAAAGGTCATCCAGCCTCATGTTTAAAAAACTCCGTGGTATTTTTTCAAACGATCTATCGATCGATTTAGGTACAGCCAACACACTAATTTATGTAAAAGAAGAAGGCATTGTATTAAATGAACCTTCAGTTGTTGCTATTCGTCAAGAACGTGCTGGTGGACCTAAAAGTGTTGCATCTGTAGGTACAGAAGCTAAGCAAATGTTGGGCCGTACGCCAGGTAACATAAAAGCCATACGTCCAATGAAAGACGGTGTGATTGCTGATTTTTATGTTACTGAAAAAATGTTACAGCACTTCATCAAACAAGTGCACAATAATAATTTTATGCGCCCAAGCCCACGCGTGCTTATTTGTGTTCCTTGTGGAGCTACTCAAGTTGAAAAGCGTGCAATTCGTGAATCAGCGATGGGTGCAGGTGCTCGCGAAGTCTACTTAATCGAAGAGCCAATGGCAGCTGCAATCGGTGCCGGTTTACCGGTGTCTGAAGCAACGGGTTCTATGGTGGTTGATATTGGTGGCGGTACAACAGAAGTCGCCATTATTTCACTTAATGGTGTTGTGTATTCATCTTCAGTACGTATTGGTGGCGATAAGTTCGATGAAGCCATTATTAATTATGTGCGTCGTAACTTTGGTAGCTTAATCGGTGAAGCCACCGCTGAGAATATTAAACACCAAATTGGATCGGCATTTAAAACAGACGAACCAGTAGAGATAGAAGTGCGTGGTCGTAACCTTGCCGAAGGCGTTCCTCGTTCGTTTACGCTTAACTCGCATGAAATCTTAGAAGCATTACAAGAGCCACTAATGGGGATTGTAAGCGCTGTCATGGTGGCGCTTGAGCAGTCTCCACCTGAGCTGGCATCTGATATTTCAGCGCATGGTATGGTGTTAACTGGCGGCGGCGCATTACTTAAGGATTTAGATCGCCTGCTAATGGAAGAAACGGGCATTCCAGTGGTTGTTGCTGATGATCCACTTACGTGTGTTGCACGTGGCGGCGGCAAGGCCCTTGAAATGATTGATGTGCACGGTGGTGACGTTTTTAGTTACGATTAATGAAATCAATGTTTGAAAAAACGGTTTCTTTGCAACTGCGACTTTTTGTCGCAGTGCTTTTGAGTATCGTATTGATCCTTGGAGACAAGTACACGCAAGGTGGCGAGAACATTCGTACTAGTTTGAATACGTTGGTCAGTCCACTTATTTATGTTGCTAACCTACCTTACGAAGTATTTAGCTTTAGCGCCAAAAGTTTGCATACCCGTGAGCAGTTACTAACCGAAAACGAAGCACTCAAAAAGAAGCAAGTATTGCAAAGTGAGCAAATCCAGCAGTATGAGTTTTTAGCAAAAGAGAATCAAAAACTTCGTGCATTACTTGGCTCTTCCTCTAAACACACCAATCGTAAAATTATTGCTCAAGTACTTTCTGTTCATTCAAATCCTTATAGTCACCAAGTGGTGATAAATCGGGGAACCACCGATGGTTTAAGCGAAAGCCAAGCGGTGATTGATGATATGGGGTTAGTCGGGCAGTTGACTAAAGTTGGTTCAACAACCTCGCGGGTGCTGTTAATTACAGATACTACCCATGCAACACCGGTGCGTATATTACGAAACGATGTGCGCACAGTGGTTGAAGGTATCGGTAAAATTAACGTGCTAAAGCTATCACATGTGCCGCATAGCTTAGATGTGCGTATTGGTGATGTGCTGGTGACCTCTGGCCTAGGAGGGACCTTTCCTGAAGGTTATCCAGTTGCGGTGATCACCGAAATAACTCGTGATGAAGGCCAACCTTTTGCGCAAGTATTTGCTGAGCCGATAGCTCAATTAGATCGAATTCGGTTATTAGTGGTGTTATGGCTAAATCAGCAGGAGTTGATGGGTGATGATTAACCGTCATATGCTCTTAATCGCATTAAGTATTTTCTTTGCATTAGTAATGGCGCTAATGCCGTTACCTTTTTCACTTGAACCATTTCGTCCTGATTGGGTGCTGTTGGTGCTTATGTACTGGTCTTTAGCTTTACCGCATAGACTAAATATAGGGACTGCTTGGGTTGTTGGGTTATTAATTGACTTAGCAACAGGCTCCTCATTGGGTGTTAATTCCTTAACTTATTCAGTGTGTATTTTTGTTACTGCAAGTAACTTCCAAAAAATTCGCAATTTTTCATTGTGGCAACAAAGCCTACTTATAGGCTTGTTCTTAACGCTTTACCACTTAATGCAGTTTTGGTTAAATCACTTTTTACTTGGCGTTTATTTTAGCCCACATTACTTATGGCCTGTATTAACAGGCATGTTGAGCTGGATATGGGTATTTTTATTACTTCGAAAATACCGTAGACATTTTAGGATCAGATAATGACTTGCGCAGTATATTTAGCCTCCGCGTCTCCCCGTCGTAAAGAGCTTCTAACCCAATTGGGTATTGAATTTTCACAGTTTAGTGTTGATGCCGATGAAAGTCAGCTTGCTAATGAACTCCCGCATGACTATGTAGAGCGTTTAGCGCGTTTAAAGGCGCAAATGGGCGTAGAGCAAGGTTATACTGACCGGCCAGTGCTAGGTAGTGATACTGTGGTGGTGATGGATAACCAATCATTATGTAAGCCTCGAGATAAAGACGATTTTACTCAAATCTTAAAGCGCTTATCAGGGAACACGCACCAAGTGTTAACTGCCATCGCTTTTGCTACATCAGATAAAGTACTCAGTTGTGTGGTCAGTACAGATGTCACCTTTAAAACGCTCAGTGATGAAGAAATACATGCTTATTGGCAAACGGGCGAGCCTCAAGATAAAGCCGGTGGTTACGGTATCCAAGGGGTAGGTGGGCGCTTTGTAACGCATATTTCGGGTAGCTATTTTGCCGTTGTCGGCTTACCTTTATATGAGACAGAACAATTATTAAATACATTCTTAAGAGGGTAGCATGAGTACAGAACTACTGATCAATGTCACGCCAAGTGAAAGTCGCGTTGCCCTAATCGAAAACGGTGTATTACAAGAAATTCAGCTAGAACGTATTGGTAACTTAGGTATCGTGGGTAATATTTACTTAGGTAAAATAAGCCGCGTGTTACCAGGTATGCAAGCCGCTTTTGTTGATATAGGCCTAGAGAAAGCCGCCTTTTTACACGCTTCAGATATCGTTAATAGTGCCTCTATTGTTGAGGGCGTTGACGACGAGCCGATTAAAAAAGTCCAAGATATTCGTGAGCTTGTTCGCCAAGGTCAGTACATTATGGTGCAAGTGGTTAAAGACCCTTTGGGTAGCAAAGGGGCACGTTTAACCACTGATATCACGATACCTTCACGGTATTTAGTGTTTATGCCTGATGCGACACATGTTGGGGTGAGTCAGCGTATCGAAACGGAAGAAGAGCGTGCAAGGCTGAAAAAAATTGTAGCCGAATACGGCGATGAAAACGGTAGTTTTATTGTCAGAACAGCTGCTGAAGGCGCAAGTGAAGCGGAGCTGAGACACGATGCAGCTTTTTTAAAAAAGCTCTGGGATAAAATTGTCTCTAGACGCAGAAAAACCAGCAAAGCCAGTATCTTGCATGAAGATCTTACACTTGCCTTTAGAACGTTACGTGATTATGTAGGTGAAGATATGGAGCGCATCCGTGTTGACTCTAAGCTTACCTACCAAGAGCTTAAGCTGTTCACTGAAGAGTTTGTGCCTTTGTTATCACAAGTGCTTGAGTATTACCCAGGTGAGCGCCCCATTTTTGATTTATTTGATGTAGAAAGTGAAATTCAAAAAGCACTGCATCGTAAAGTTACTTTAAAATCGGGTGGTTACTTGATCATAGATCAAACTGAAGCGATGACCACTGTTGATGTAAATACAGGCGCTTTTGTTGGTCACCGTAACCTTGAAGAAACTATTTTTAATACCAACGTAGAAGCAACCTCAGCTATTGCCCGTCAACTAAGGCTGCGCAATTTGGGCGGTATTATTATTATCGACTTTATTGATATGGTAAGCGATGAGCATAAACGCCGTGTAATGCACTCATTAGAATCTGCACTCGATAAAGATCGTGCCAAATCTAATATCAATGGTTTGTCGGCATTAGGCTTAGTTGAAATGACCCGCAAACGTACCCGCGAAAGCCTAGAGCATGTATTGTGTGATGTATGCCCAGCATGTTCAGGGCGTGGCTCACAAAAAACAGTCGAGACAGTCTGCTATGAAATTCTTCGTGAAATAGTACGTGTTAATCGCGCTTACGATGCGGATAAGTTTGTAGTGTATGCTTCGCCTGCAGTATGTGAAGCGCTATTAAATGATGAGTATCATAACCTCGCCGAATTAGAACTATTTATTGGAAAGCAGGTCAATATTCAAACTGAAAGTTTATACAGCCAAGAGCAGTTTGATGTGGTAATGATGTAATGAAATTTAAAGCGGCCTGTTTTTATTGTGTGCGAAAATTATGGCAAATAAGTGCTGTAATTTTAGTACTACTGGCCGTGATTGTTTCTATTTTAAAATACACCTTACCCTACGCGAACGATTATAAAGGAGATATAGAAAGCTACCTTGATAATAAGTTTGATATTAGTTTATCTATAGGTGCTATATCAGCAAGTTGGCAAGGTAGTGGTCCCGCTTTAGTACTCGAAGAATTATCATTTAAAGACAACCAAACAGCCCCTATCTCTTTAACCATAGCTAAAACCAGTTTAGAGCTAAACCTGTGGGAAAGTTTAAAGTCGCTGCAGCTTAAATCAAATTACTTTGTGATCAATGGTTTTCATACCAAGGTTAATGTCGCTAATTTATTTGCTGGTAATCAAGATGAAGTTTCATTTGAGCAAAAAGAACTAATAGAAGGACTGTTTTTAGGTGAAACGGGTCACTTTGCAATAGAAAACTCGAGCATCAGCTTTGTACTAGAAGATAACAAAGAACGTAAACTGTTATTAGAAAACATTGTATGGCAAAACCAAGATAAACAGCATCTTGGTAGCGGTAGCCTAGCGCTACCGGGTATTTCTGTGGGTAATTTTGATGCCCGTATTGCGCTCAAAGGTGAAACCTTAGAGCAAATGGTGGGCGATTTATATGTGCAGGCTAATCAGGTTGATGTGTCAAATTGGTTGGCCCAGTATATAAATACTCAAAAGCAGCAACTGCATAGTGATTTAAACTTACAAGCATGGCTTAGGCTAGAGCAAGGCTTAGTAAGTGACGTAAAAGTACAGTGGTTACCGAGTGCGGTAAATTGGCAACTCAATGATCAAACACAAAAGGTCAGCCTAAGTGAAGGGGGATTTCATTTATACCCTGAGCAAAATAGCTGGCGGTTAAAAAGTACCGGCTTAGCGTTTAGTACCAACGAAATAACGTGGCCTAGCCTCGAATTTGAAGCTTTATTAGGCAAGCAAAATAAAATATGGCTGCAGCAACTCGATTTAGCCCTATTAAATGATTTAGCAGAATTAACTAATTTTACTGATTTAACTCCTTTTTTAGCTCGCCAACCCAGTGGTGAAATAAAAAACGCGTATCTAGAGTTTGCCGATGCAAAGCAATGGCAGTTGTGGTTTGAAGCCGATGAAATTAGCTGGCAAGAAAAAAACGCCGTACCCGCCGCTCAATCTTTAAGGATTGATGGATTAGTTAATCAGCAATATGGCCGGATCACTATTTTTGGTGAAAACAGCCACTTAATTACAGGTGCTAGTTTTAGTAATAATATTGACTATAACCAGCTAAACATCGAATTAGATTTAGCTAAGCGTTCAGGCGATTGGCATATTAGCAGTGATAACCTGTGGTTTGATAACAATGAAGTGACCTTAAGCGCGCAGATGCAATTAAGTTTAGGTAAGACGCCTCGCTTAGATTTATATGCCGAAGCATTTGCCCCCGATGCCAGTATTGCCGGTCATTATTTTCCTTTAACATTAATGAGCCCTGAGTTAGTTAGTTATTTAAATGGCGCAATAAAATCAGGTGAAGTAACAAATGCTCAGGTGTTATTTTCTGGTCCATTATCAGGCTTTCCATTTGACAATGGTTCTGGGCAGTTTGATGTTTTAGCGCAAATAGATAATGCTACCTATCAATTCGATCCGGCTTGGCCAGCAGTCACAAATGCCAGTGTAAAGCTGCATTTTGCAAATGAGCGAATGGATATTTATAGCCAGCAAGGCCAACTGGTAAACCTTGACGTTGGCAGTAGTGTACACGTGAGTATTGATGACTTAATGGGCGATGCGCCATTGGTGGTTAGTATTGATAAGCAAGCTGAGCTTGAAAAAATGCACGATTTTTTTGTCGCCACGCCTTTAGCAAATCCATTAGCTGATATTTTTAATGTTGTGCAAGGACAGGGGCTTGCCAGCGCAAATATTGAATTGCTAATCGGTTCACAATTTGAGGGCGGAGCGAGTGTAACTGGTAAGGTTAATTTACTCGACTCACCTCTTTATATTTCTGCTCCCGGTATTTCGCTTGAGCATTTAAAGGGTGAACTTAGCTTTAATAATCAACAAATAAACCTCACCGATGCTACGGCTACATGGCTTGGTATGCCATTAACGATTAACTACACTAGTGACGCAAACGCAGAGGATTATCGCGCTAATATAAATATAAATGCTCAGCTTGATGCGCAAACACTCATAAACCATGGTCAAGGTATTTTAGATGGTTACTTAAGCGGGCAAAGTGACGTTGATATTGCTTTAGAGCTTAATTTTACCGAGCAAGGGTTTAACTATCGTGCCGAAGTTGAATCGCCACTTATTGGCTTAAATAGTTCCTTGCCAGGAGTATATACAAAAAGCAGTGAGCAAATTTGGCCTCTGAGTGCGGTTATTCAAGGTGATGATATCTCTAATCTGATCACTGCAAATATTAATGAGTTATTTTATTTCAATGCCATTCTAGACAATACTCAATCGCAGTTTACCAACGCTCATTTTATCATCGGTGAAAAAGACTTAGGGCTTAACTCACAAAATTTAGCGGTGAGTATTAATTTAGTGCAGAGTGAGTTATTACCTTGGATTGATTTAATTGATCAAATTATTAATGTAGCTAAAGCGCAGCCTGACAGTGCCTCGCCGGGCGTGATGCCGCCTTTACATGAAGTGGTTGCGAATATTAACTCTTTTAACGTGAGTGGCATGCAGTTTAATGATTTTGATATGCGTTTATCGCCCCTAAATAATAATTTGCAATTAAAGCTCAATGCCAAAGAGTTAAGAGCCGAAGTATTTATACCTAGCGGGCAATCAAGTCAGCCGATTCGAATTAATAGCGATTATTTAAGGCTTAATTTTTTAGATACAGAATCAGAGCAACCGAGCGAAAAATCAACCCCTGAACAACTTGCATGGCTTACAAAATTACCGGCTATTGAATTTGAATGTGCCGATTGTAAAGTAAGTCATTATCAACTTGATAAGGTAAGCGCCTCATTGTTAGGCGATGGTAAAAAGTTGCTTATTTCTGAGCTAGTGGTTGATAAGGGCGACCATATATTACGGACTAAAGGGCAATGGCAGAATGGCCTAACGGCGATGAGCGGTGAACTTAAAAGTGATGATATTGGCGCCTTATTTAATGAGTTTGATATTACCACCACTATTAAAGATTCAAACGCCAATCTAAATTATCAGCTAAATTGGCAAGCGGCACCTTATGATTTAGACATTGCCAGTTTAGATGGCGAAATTAGCTGGGATTTAGGCGAAGGTCATTTAACTGAAATCAGTGATGGAGGTGCACGCGTATTCTCATTACTGAGCCTTGATTCATTAGTGCGTAAGCTAAAGCTTGATTTTAGAGATGTATTTTCTAAAGGTTTTTTTTATAACAGCATGCAAGGCACCATGCAGATAGATAAAGGCATTGCCTATACCCAAGATACTAAAATGGATGGGGTACCTGCCGATCTCTCTATAAAAGGGTATGCAAATTTAAATACTCTCGAAATTGACTACGACTTAGCCGTGGCACCACAAGTAACCTCGAGCATTCCGGTGATTGTGGCTTGGATGGTTAATCCAGTAACGGGGCTTGCAGCTTTAGCAATTGATAAAGTGATTCATTCTGCCCGAGTGATCTCAGAGATCAACTTTAAAGTAACAGGCAAAATGAACGATCCTCAGGTACAAGAGTTAGATCGTAAGAGTCGAGAGGTGACTTTACCGCAAGCAGCACAAAACCAGCCACAAGCATCCTCAGAGTTAAAACTTAAAGATGCCGAGGTTAGCGCCACACAATGAATAAACAACACATAAACTCATCTCCTGCGATTATCGCATTGCAAATGTGCTCTGGCTTAAACCCTGATGATAACATTGCACTTTTAAAACAAGCATTAGCTGCTCTGCCAAACACGCGACCTTTGTTAGTATGTTTACCTGAAGCGTTTTTAGTGTTTAGTAAACACGCTGGTGATACGTTGTTAGTGTCTCAACGTATTGAACAATATAAACAGCAAATCAGTGAATTGTGCCGTAAACACAACATTTGGTTAAACGCTGGCACGTTACCAGAGCCCTATAACCAGCATAAGTATTACGCCGCCTCTCATTTATTTAATAATCAAGGCAATATTGTTGCAAGCTATAACAAAATACACTTGTTTGATGTTGAGGTAGATGACCAGACCGGCAGCTACCGAGAATCCGATTTTACTCAAGCCGGCGATGAGGTTGTGGTCGTTGATTCGCCCTTTGGTAAAATTGGTTTAACAGTATGTTATGATTTGCGTTTTGCTGGTTTATTTAATGCCTTAGTTCGCAAAGGCGCCGAAATTATATTAGTACCCAGTGCGTTTACTGTTCCAACAGGTAAAGCGCATTGGCAGCCGCTACTTGCAGCGCGAGCTATAGAAACGCAATGTTATGTTATTGCTGCAGCGCAATATGGAACGCATGAAAACGGTAGGCAAACTTATGGTCACAGCCTCATGTTATCGCCTTGGGGTGAAGCATTAAGTGAAAAATCAACAGGGCTTGGTTTTATTAGTTGCACCGTAGATTTAAACCAGTTACACAAAATTAGACGAGATATGCCGCTGCAATCTCACCAACGATTTAGAGAGCCATTATTATGAATTCGGTTGAACAGCATTTATTACACGACAGCCAGCTAAATCGAGAAGAACTCGAAAAAACATTAGCTTATATTCACCAGCACAAAGTTGATTATGCCGACCTTTATTTTCAATCGAGTCATCATGAGTCTTGGGTATTAGAAGACGGCTTAGTGAAAGAAGGCTCTTATAACGTTGAGCGTGGCGTGGGGGTGCGGGCTGTAAGCGGTGAAAAAACCGGTTTCTCGTATTCAGACGCAATCAATCTTGAAGCGTTAAACAAAGCAGCCACGGCAGCACGAAGTATTGCCGATGCCGGTGAAGATAAAGCGGTTAAAGTATTTAGTGACGTGGCTGCAAAGCAGCAGTTTGCACCGCATCAACCAATTTCTAGTATGAGCGATACCGATAAAGTTAATTTGTTACGTGAGCTTGAAAATTATATTCGCGAATTAGCCCCTGATGCTGAGCAAGTTATTAGCTCAATGTCTGCGGTATACGAAGAAGTATTAATTGCAGCCAGCGATGGCACCTTTGCTACCGATATTCGCCCACTGATCCGTTTAAACTGCTCTGTATTACTTGAAAAAAATGGTCGTCGTGAACGTGGCGGTGCTGGTGGCGGCGCCCGCCTAGATTATGGTTACTTTAAAGAGCTTGTTGATGGCAAGCCGCGTTGGATGGGTTTTGCAGAAGAAGCCGTTCGTCAAGCTAAAGTAAACTTAGAAGCTATTGATGCCCCAGCGGGTACTATGGAAGTGGTATTAGGTAATGGCTGGCCAGGCGTGTTGTTGCACGAGGCCGTAGGTCATGGCCTAGAGGGAGACTTTAACCGTAAAGGCGCGTCTGCGTTTAGCGGTAAAGTAGGTCAAAAAGTTGCTTCAGAGCTATGTACTGTGGTTGATGATGGCACTATGGCCGATCGCCGTGGTTCACTTAATGTCGATGATGAAGGTACGCCTGCAGCCTATAACGTACTTATCGAAAACGGTATTTTAAAAGGCTATATGCAAGATAAAATGAACGCGCGTTTAATGGGGGTAAACCCAACAGGTAATGCTCGTCGTGAATCATACGCGCATTTACCTATGCCACGTATGACCAACACTTACATGTTAGGCGGTGAGCATAGCCAAGCTGATATTATCAGCACGGTTAAAAAAGGCGTGTTTGCTCCCAATTTTGGTGGCGGCCAAGTGGATATCACCTCGGGTAAGTTTGTATTTAGTGCCTCAGAAGCGTATTTAATTGAAAATGGTAAAATCACCCAGCCAATTAAAGGTGCTACCTTAATTGGTAATGGTCCTGAGGTTATGCAACAAATCTCTATGGTAGGTAATGATTTAGCGCTTGATAAAGGCGTCGGTGTTTGTGGTAAAGACGGTCAAAGTGTACCAGTAGGCGTTGGCCAACCAAGCCTGAAAATAGATAACCTAACAGTGGGTGGCACGGCTTAATTTTATTACTGCCAAATACAATAAATAAAACCTTAGAAGTGCATGCTTTCAAGGTTTTTTTTATTCTAAATTTCAGCTATTACTAGAATAGCTTGTTACATTTTTATTATTCACTTTACCTTTATCTCGCCCTAGAATAGGTACTTAATTGAGTTTGGCTATCTTAGGAAAAATAATGTCTAGTCGTTACTTGTTTTTACTGTTTTTCATATTGCTATCAGGATGCTCTTCTTTGTCTCAGGATGAATGTATACAGGCCAATTGGACAAATTTAGGCTTTAGTCATGGTGAGCAAGGGTATACATTTGAACATGGCAGAGAAATCATATCTGCTTGTAGTGAATTTGGCATCACTGCAAAATTAGATGATTATCAAGCTGGTTACAAACAGGGGCTCGCAGCCTTTTGTGAGCCTGAAAATGGCTTTACCCTAGGTTTACGAGGCGATGCGTATAACGGGATTTGTAATGACACACAGTTTAGAAAAGCATGGCAAGAAGGTAATGAGCGTTATCAATTTGAAGCAAGGAAAGCCGAGATAGATGATCGACTTAATAATATTAATTGGCGGCTGCAATCTATTAGTAATGAATTAGCGAGTGATAAACCGTCAAGTAGCCAAAGTAAAGAGTTACGTCGAGAGCAAGAACAGTTGGAGAGAGAGCGTCGTGATTTAAGAAAAGAAAAAGCACTTCTGCCATTACTCAACAAGCTTCCATCATGGCATTTTGAGTACGAACTATAATTTATAACGTGTTCTTTTAAGGTGATTAATATGAAAGTAATGTCAATTTTAATAACATTTCTGATCCTCAGTGGGTGTGCGTCAAAAGAAATGCCAGAGGGTTATGGAGATGAAGTATTTGCAGAGCATGAGTGCTTAGGTGGTGAAGTTGAAACAGACTATAGCTACACAGTTTTTAGTTCTGACGAAGATGAAAGCAATAAGAGCACGGTGAAGTCGACTTGTCATCCAGTGAAAACGCAGTCTGAACTTGAACGAGATATAAGAACGGGTGGTTGATAGAACAAAATAAAAACCCACTATAGAGTGGGCTCTGTATTTTAAGAATTAAAGCTCAAAAGGAGCAACACCGACAGCTTGCATTGTGTAACCTACTTGGGCGATTTCGCCAGACCAAGTTTGCGTTTTAATAATACCCGTTACAACAATCGCATCGTATAAGCTATCGATAGGGACACCGCCTTTAATGGTCACATGAACCAGCTGATTTGGCGGCGGCGGGGGCACATGAATACAGGCACCAAAGTAAGGGACTAATAAAAACTCGGTGATAAGTTCGCTATCGCCTTCAAGAGGTACAACAAAACCAGGTAAGCTAACAGACTGCCCATCAAGTGCTTTAACAACTGGCGCGTCTAAATCAGGTTGCACCCAGTTTTGTTCACTGCCTTCGTGATTAGCTTGTGCTTGAGTATCTATTTGTACATGGCCCTCGGGTATGAGGTCTTCCCAAAAAATTTCCTTGGGTGGATTTGCAATGCTAGCAAAGCTAATTAGCACTGCGCTTAATAGCATTAAAGAGTGTGTAGTTACTTTAAACAACGTCATGATCATCCTAAAGTTTATATTTTTATACTCATACCATCACTGAGAGAATAAAAGTAAGCGCGTGTAGCGGGGATCAAGCCAATAATAAATCCCGCAGCCATAATAACGCCAATCAAAGTGAGTTCATAGTCAGAGAGCATGCTGATATTAATACTCACTCCAGCTTGGCTTTGTAAGTAACCCGCGGTCGTACCCATAAGCGCATAAAATAAAATACAGCCTACCAAGCAACCTAAAAAGGTGGTAAGCAGTGATTCCATACTGATCAGCGAAAATAATTGCCAAGGGCGGGCACCCACAGAACGCAGTATTGCCAGTTCTCTGCGGCGTTGATTAAGGTTAGCAAGTAATGTGGTTAACATACCGAGCAAGCTAATAATGACCACCACAAATGAAAATAACAGCAGTATTTTTTCTATTATTGCCAGCATTTCCCAGAGCTCTTTTAAAGTGACTGTGGGCATAATCGCTAATAGAGGCTCTTGTTTATATTGGTTAATGTTGCGCCTAATTTGTAGCGTATAAAGCGGTGAGTCGAAGCCCATTAAAAAGGCGGTAATTTGTTTTGGGTGCCCAATTAATGCATGGCTCGAGTGATCATGATGATCGTCATGATCATGATGGCCGCCACCATGGATCAGCTCAATTGCCGCCAGTGGCACATGCAAGGTTTTATCCACCGGGGTACCGGTAGGCTTTAAGATACCAACCACTTTAAAAGGGTTATCATCATGATGATGAAAGCTAGTATTGCCCATGCCATGAGAAATCACAATTTCATCACCAATTTTATAGGCCAGTTTACTTGCAACCTCACTACCTATAACAACTTCATTGATGCTAGAAAAAGCCTGTCCTTGTTCAAATGCTAAGGGCTGTTTTTTAGCAAATCGGTAGTGCTTAAAATAATCGAGTGTGGTGCCTAAGACAGCTTGACCTTTATGGCTATCGCCAAGGCTGATAGGAATGCTCCACTTAACCCCGCGCTGTTTTGTTATGTATTGATAGCTTTGCCAACTCACCCCATTGTTGGTATGGCCAATTCTAAATACCGAGGAGAGGAGTAATTGAATATCGCCAGTGCGTGCGCCAACAATTAAATCGGTACCCGAAATGGTATTACTAAAACTACTTTTAGCATCTACGCGAACTCGCTCAATACTGAGTAATAACATGACGCTAATCGCAATAGTGAGCAATGTGAGTAATACGCTGGCACGTCTATTGAGCAAACTTTTATAGGCAAGTTTAAATAAAATCATACATCACCCTGTAAACTTACTAAGTCGATTGTGCGGCTAAAGAGTGGCTTTAATGTTTCATCGTGACTGACAAAAACAAGCGTGCTGTTACTTTTTTTTGCTTGTTCAAATAGCAGCTTAATAAAGCTTTCACGATTTTGGGTATCAAGTGCTGAAGTAGGCTCATCGGCAATAATAAGTTCAGGGCTGCCTATAAATGCGCGTGCTGCAGCAACACGCTGTTGTTGCCCAATACTTAAAGTGGCAACATTTTGATTATGAAAGTGCGCCTCTAACCCCAGTGCATTGAGTAATCTGGCTGCTTCACTCTCTAAATTATCGGCTTGGCTGAGCATGTGTTGCTGACGCTTTTTCGAAAATTGGCACCCTAAACACACGTTTTCTAATGGGGTTAAATAAGGTAGTAAATTAAAGTTTTGGAAAATATAGCCAATATGATCCGCTCTAAATGCATCGCGCTCTGCGTTGGTGAGCGCACTTAGGTTTTGGTTTAAAACACAAAGTTGGCCGCTAGTGGTTACATTAATGCCTGCCAGTAGCGCTAGTAAGGTAGATTTACCACTACCGCTTGGACCATGTAAAAAAACATGTTCCCCAGCATTAATCGTAAGCTGCTTAATAGCGAGAGTCGGGGTGACTGCGCTTTTTTGCCATTTGAAAGAGACATTCTCAAGGTTGATCATAACGGCTTACCAACTCCAATAGTTAAGTCTTTTGCGCATTTTAAATTGTCTAATAAAATTAAGCGGTTTTGCTTTGAGCTTTTCATCACTATGCAACAGTTCATTAGTTGCGCAAAGTACTCGTTGGCTTGATTTACCATCTGTGTATGGGTGTAACTCTTGGCAAAAAGCTTCAATATTATCTACAAGTTCTTTTGGGTAAGTTAGTGCGTAGTCTATTGCGGCTTCAACGTTATTTTTATCCGTAATATCAAGTAAGTGTTTTTCAGGTGCTTTATTGCAAAACGTTACAACTGGTTTTCGTTGTACCAAAAACATCAGTAATATGGATGAAGTGTCGCACAGCATTACATCAGCAGATTGTAATAAAGGAATAACATTGTCTGTTTCAACAAAGGTTAGATTGTCATTACTTAACGCTTTGTATTTATCAACCCACTCTTGTGCCATTTTAGGATGAAACTGAACTAAGAGTCGCCATTTACCGCTTTCACTAAAGTGTTTTATTTGTTCATAAAGTTTAGGTGCAAGAGATAAGCGTTTTGAGAATGTAGAGCAGATCAATACTGTTGGGCGAGAGTCTGTTTCATCAATGTGGCTAGGCTTTGAGTTACCGTTAAAAAATTGATCTAGGGGAGGCCAACCTGTTTCTACTACCTTAAAATAACCCAATTTTTTTTGTAACGCCGTAAATGGAGCCGTTGTATTTGGGCCTTGTGTACAATATAAATCAAAGCAGCCCCGCACTTTAAAGTGATCGTTTTGGCCTTTTTTATTTAGCTTTCCAGCATCAAAGCCGTGAAAAACAGCCACTTTCTTTCCGGGAAAAAATGTAGGGATAGAGTTCGCTGGTGCAAAGGTTGCGTCAGGCGCCCATTGATTTATTTCATGAATAGAATTTAGTGTTTTTTCATCACTTTTCAAAAAGTCAGGATTAACATTATCACCTTCTAAAAACCATTTAACCTCCCCTCCTTGAGCTAATATTTCTGCTTGCAAAGGCCTTAAAATAGCATAGGAATAATTTTGAGAAATATACATTAAATATTTCTTATTCTTAGTGGCAGTTAAATAGTTCAAGCTAGCTCCTTAGGGCAAGTAATCATGCAAGTTTACCCCAATGCGCCAGCTAGATAAATATACTGAGATGATTTGTTTTTAGCCTAAGATTGAGCTTTGTGGTTGGCTAGATTATTATAGAGCGCCTAACCCCAATTCCATACTTTGCTCTTTGAGCATGCCAAACCCCGGAGATAGCATGACTAGCTATAAAGTTTTAGACGTAAACGATGACTTACCCATTCGTACCAAAGGTAAAGTACATAGTGGCAAAGTGCGTTCAGTTTATTGGTTAACCGATGCAGATAGCAAACGCTTAATAAATGAAAAAGGCTATAACGTTCCTGCCGATACTGAATTAGCCATTATGGTTATTTCAGACAGAATTTCTGCTTTTGATTGCATATGGCAAGGTGAAAATGGCCTAAATGGCGTTCCTGGTAAAGGGATTGCATTAAACTCAGTGGCTGCTCATTGGTTTAACATGTTTAATGAAGCCGGTTTGGCGGGTAATCATATTGTTGATATTCCTCATCCATACGTATGGATTGTTCGTAAAGCCAGTACAGTTAAAGTTGAAGCGATTGCTCGTCAATATATTACCGGCAGTATGTGGCGCGACTACGCCAAAGGCGAAAGACACTTTTGTGGTTTGCAACTTCCCGAAGGCTTAAAAGCGAATCAAAAGCTTGAGCAAGTACTTATAACTCCCTCTACTAAAGGTATTATAGAAGGGGTTGCTGATATTCCTGCCGTTGATGATGTAAACATCACTCGTGAAAATATTACAAACAACTTAGATGTTTTCAATTTTAAATCGGCTGACGATGTCACCAAATACGAAAAATTATTGGTTGAAGGGTTCGAGCTAATTAGTAATGAGTTAGCTAAGCTCGGGCAAATTTTTGTTGATACCAAATTTGAATTTGGTTACGTAGAAGATTTAAATGGTGCGCAGCAACTTATTTATATTGATGAAGTAGGGACACCCGATTCATCGCGTATTTGGGATGAAGCATGTTATAGAGATGGCAAGATTGTTGAAAACTCAAAAGAAGGTTTTCGTCAGCTGTTAATTAATAACGTACCAGAGAGTGATGTGTTATTAAATAAAGACCGTATGGCTGAGCGTGAGCAGTTAGCAAAAGATTATATTTTACCTGAATCAGTGATGCTTGAAGTGTCTGACACTTATGTGGGCATCGCTAGCAAAATTATTGGTAAAGAGATTATTATACCTAATGATCCGCGCCAAGAAGTGATTGCTATTTTAGATGCTGATTACGGTTTAATCGTTAAATAACGTAGTAAGTAGACAGATATAGCAAAGCTCATTTTAACTAATGAAAAAGTATTTATTTTAAGTAACTGAGCTATAATTCTTGCAATTAGTGCTCGTCTCTAATTAACTTAACCTATGGTGAATTTTTGGGTGTGGTTATGTTAGAGCGAGCATGGCAAGTTATTGCAAAACGTCGTTATTTATTAGTACTGGGTGTATTGTTTAGTGTATCGGCTTTTGGTAATACCATTAATTTGGTTATTAAAGATCAGCATGACCAAGTATTGCCTAATGCTGTCGTAGAAATAAATCATTTACCTTCTTCAAAAACTTCGGGCAATTTACCCACAGCGGTAATGGATCAAGTTGATAAACAGTTTTCTCCAGAGTTGCTTATTGTGCACCAAGGTCAGTACGTCGACTTTCCAAATAGCGATAATATTCGCCACCATGTTTATTCTTTTTCAAAAGCTAAACCTTTTCAATTAAAGCTCTATTCTGGCCAGCCAGAAGAACCTATTAAGTTTGATAATCAAGGTGTTGTTGTTCTAGGCTGCAATATTCATGACTCCATGGTGGGCTATATATATGTCGCTAACAGTAGTCATGTGTATACCAGTAACGAGCAAGGCCAGATAAAGCTGCAAGTAGACACTTTTCCTGTGCAAGCCAGTGTTTGGCATTCACTGCAAACAGCTCCCTTGGATAATAAAAAACTGTTTAATATAGAATCAACCAGCCCGTTATCAATAACTATAAATACATCTACCCCTGCACCACGTAATACCTTTGGCAGTCAATTTAGGGAAGGCAATGGCCAATAATTTACGTAGCCGTATTACAACGCTTTGCGTTGGCTTGGTATTACTCACTACCTTGGTTAGTTTACTGAGCTTTTGGTGGTCTACCAGTAAATTTCAGGCAGAAAAAGTGCAACAAAATATAACGGTTGCGCAAAGCGTTTATAAACAATATTTAAAATCAAAAGAGAGTTTATTATTAACAGCCGCAAAGGTGTTAACCGCTGATTTTGGTTTTAAGCAAGCGGTTGCAACTCGTGATGCCGCCACTATTAGCAGTGTGTTATACAACCACAGTCAACGGATCAATGCGGATCTTATGCTGTTGCTCGATTTATCAGGGCGGTTAGTATCAGCTAATGTTAATGCACAAAATTTTGCCGATAACCTACAGCCCTTAATGGATGAGTTATTAAATAATTCTGAGCAATCGAGCTTTGTGGTGTTAAATAACCAGCTGTACCAAGTGATTTTATTGCCCGTTAAAACTCCCAGAACCATAGCTTACAGTTTGGTCGGATTTAAAATAACATCTGCAGTGGCTACTGAGCTAAAAAGCTTAACCGGAATGGAGGTTAGTTTTGTTGCGCAATTAGATGATTTTGCAACAAGCTCGCTAGTATCCCAACCAGATAACTTTCAACCAATAGCGTACTTTACCAATAAAACTACGGCTCGTTTTTTTGCCGAATATTTGGCCTATGAAAACGAACAAATAGCTTTACCCTCTTTACAATTGCATCCGATAACCTTACTGCTTAGCGCAGATTTAACCTCGAGTTATCGCGATATTGAGCAATTATTATTAACGCTGATCACACTCGCTGTTTTAACTATGTTATTTGGTGTGATCACCAGTAGTTTGTTAGCAAATAATTTAACGACTGGACTTTCACAGTTAGCGGTTATTGCCAGACAGTTTGCGAAAGGCGACTACCGTTTTAAATTTGAAGGTAAAAAGCAAAGCAGTGAAATAGAAACCCTCGTGAGCGCTTTTAATAACATGGGTAATGATATTAATAAGCGTGAGCAGCAAATAAGTTTTCAAGCACATCACGATACTTTAACAGGGTTTTATAACCGTTCTGCTATGTTAGATTTATTAGCTAAGCGGCTCACTAATGATGCGCGGTACACGCTTGTTGCTATTGATATAAAAGGCTTAAGGCATATAAACGATAAGCTTGGTCCACAAGTAGGGGATGGATGTTTAATTGCAGTGGCAAACCGTATTCGTCAATTTTCTGATGAGCTAGGTGGTTTTCATGCTCGAATTGGTGGCGATGAATTCTTAACGGTTTACCCTTGTGCAGAGGTTGAGCAGGTAAAATGTGCAGTGGCTGATTTACTCAAGCAATTACAGCTAGCTTACAAGGTTAAAAATTTAAAAATAAGCTTACGTTTTAATGCTGGTATTGTGCAATACCCAGAGCAAGGGACTAAAGCAGACGATTTAATGCGACGTGTACTCATTGCTGTAGATGCAGCTACAACGAGTCAGCAAAGCTTACATTATTATCAAGACGGTGAAGATGAGGCGCATTTAGACCGTTTAATTATGCTTGATGAACTCAAACAAGCAATTGATGATGATAATGGACAATTATTTATGACCTATCAGCCTAAATTGAATATTAAAAGTCAGAAAATTGATAAGGTAGAGTCTCTTATTCGTTGGCAACGAAAAGATGGTGGCTGGGTCTCGCCTGAGGTCTTTATTGATTTAGCCGAGCAGTCAGGGTTAATAGTAGAGCTGACCGCTTGGGTTGTCGAGACTGTGATTGCACAAATAGCCGATTGGTCAAAAAAGGATATTCATTTACAAGCCGCTATTAATGTTTCTGCCCAAGATATTGCTCATTCAGGTTTTCACGCTTCGTTGGTAGCCACCTTAAATAAATACCAAGTAAACCCAAGCTCTATCACTATTGAATTGACGGAGCGCGATATGATTGAAAATGAAGCCCAAGGTATTAAAGCGTTAGAAGATTTAAAAACTATTGGCGTTAAAATCTCATTAGACGATTATGGCGTAGGGCAAACATCACTAGGGCGCTTAAAAATGTTACCTATTGATGAGCTTAAGTTAGATAAATGCTTTATTTTAACTCTGCACGAATCACAAAAAGATCAATACATAGTGCGCTCTTCAATCACATTGGGTCACCAATTGGGGTTTTCTGTTGTGGCTGAAGGGGTAGAAACCGCTGAGTCTTTATCAATGCTTCACGAAATGCAATGCGATCATGCGCAAGGTTACTATTTAAGTCGCCCTTTAAAAGCGCAGCAATTAGAACAATGGTTAGAGGAATATCAGCGTGTACATTAAGTTATTATTCGCCTTGGCACTCTCATTTTGTAGTGCGTTAAGTATGGCTGCTACGGGGAAATTATTAGCAACACCTGGGGTGTCTCAAATTGAAGGCAGTGCAGGGGGCGGATTAGTTCCTTGGGCACAATTAGCAGGGTATGCCAGTGAAGACGAATGGGCTGTTAATGGTTTTTGTAGTCGTGCTGATGTTACTGACTACCGTCTTGATGTCTGCGGCATGCAGCTAAACCTATTCAATCGAGTTGAGCTCAGTTATGCGGCGCAGCAGTTTGATGTGCCTGCGCTCAATACCGAAATAGAGCAGTCAATTACTGGAGCAAAAGTACGTTTATACGGTGATATTGTTTATAGTCAGTGGCCACAGCTAAGTGTGGGCGTACAGCATAAATCACTAGAGGATGGCACAGTAGCAAAGTTAGTTGGCGCAAAAAATACCAGTGGGACAGATGTGTACCTAGCCGCCAGTAAATTACATTTGGGCGCACTTGCTGGGTACAACTGGTTTTGGAATGTGACCACCCGCTACAGTAAAGCCAATCAGCTAGGACTGTTAGGATATGGCGGGGCTAATGAGGGCAGCCATATTTTGCTAGAAGCAAGTAGTGCAGTTTTTGTAAGTCGTGAACTTGCCATTGGTGTTGAATATCGACAAAAAGCCAACAACTTGGGACTGGGCGAGCAAGATTGGCGTGATTTATTTATAGCGTGGATACCAAATAAGCATATGAGTGTGACCGCGGCCTATTTAGATTTAGGGCGGATTGCTGGTGTTGATAATCAAACTGGCTGGTATTTATCGGTTACGGGGTATTGGTAATGAAACTGAGTGTATTTATTTTTTGTTGTTTAAACTTACTTGCAGGGTGTACAACCCAACCCAACACCTCTTTGTATCACCAGCTTGGCGAACAAGCTGGGCTTGAGAGGCTAACTGATAGTTTTATTACACAAATAGGTAATGACAAACAAGTGTTTCATTACTTTGAGCACAGTAATATCAGTCATTTTCGACAAGGGTTTATTAGCCATTTATGTTCGCTGGTGGAGGGCCCTTGTGAATATAAAGGTGACTCTATGGTTGCTATTCATACTGGCATGAATATAAACGAAAAAGACTTCAATCACGTTGTCGATTTATTAATAAATGCAATGAACGAGCAAAATATCCCACATACAGTGCAAAATAAAATTTTAGCTAAAATGGCGCCATTGCGTGGCGAAATTATTAAGATTTAATTTTATAATCAAATGCATACATTTAAAAATATGCTTGGTATTACTCACTTGTAATTTTGGCAAGATCCGCAGTTTTATATCGTCTTTGCATATGAATACTCGATCTATGAATTAAATTTCTGATAAATGTACTGCGGTTTGAGTGCGAACCTGCATTAGCGCTTGTTATTTCACTAATAAAGCTTCGATCTTCGGCAATCGGGTAGGGTTTTATGCCAATCATACTTAGCCCTACTTCTGTGTGAAATTGCATATCGACATCTACGGGTCTAAAAAATGGTTTTCTTTGCAGTAGTTTTTTAGCCCCACTTAATGAAATGATGTAGCCTTGAGTGCCATTTGGTGCTTTTTTATAATTACCGACTGTTAGATTATTTTCTAATGGGGCACTGTCAATAAATGGAAAATTTCTGTTGTCAGATAATTTTATTAAATCCCAGTTTTTCAATTTAAGCGCCGCATCAACAACATCTTTAAGTGAAGCTTCAATGAAAAGGTCATCCTCTAATACAACACAAAAAGGCATGTTTTCATTAACCATTTTTTGCCAAAGGCGCATATGACTTACATAGCAACCAATTTCACCTGCAGATAGATTGCGATTGTAACGTTTTTTATTTTTTTTCGGGCAATACCACTTGAGGGTTTCTTCTTCACTAAGGTTTTTGCCAATGGTCGCTTCAAAACGTTCAGCATTTAAGTGTAGACTGGTAAGTCGCTTTAGGGTTGTTTTCCAACGGTCTTCGCAGCCTTGCATATTGATAATGTAAAAAGGGATTGGCATAATTTTATTTTACTTAGAAACCTCAAAGCAGCTATTTTAGCATTATTATAATTTGTAACCAGTCTAAATTCTGTTTATAAACAGGCTGTAATAATATATAGCTATTTCATTTCCTCAAATTTGGAAAGACGATGAAAAACATGGTCAGTGCACAATGGTTACATGCTCGCTTAGAGCAAGCTAACCTGGTTATTTTTGATGCGGGTATGTTACGTCCCTCAGCTGCGGGGGAGTACTCACCCGTTGCCATGCTTCCTAAAGCACAACGGTTTGATATCAAAAAAGAACTCGCAGATCCCTCAAACCCATTACCTAATACCTTGTGTAGTGCAGAACAATTTACTCAAGTGATGCAAAAAGCGGGAGTGAATCACGATTCACTTGTGGTGATTTATGAAGATGCAGGGTTATTCAGTGCAGCTAGAGCTTGGTGGATGTTTAAAGCCATGGGGTTTGATAATGTAAAAGTCCTCAGTGGCGGTTTAGCCAAGTGGGTTGAACTCGGGCTTCCGATTGAATCAAACTATACACAAGCATCATTAAAAGGCGATTTTATCGCTCAATACCGGCCTGATTACTTTATTGACAAAAAACAGGTGCTAAGTGCTACTGAGGATGCCAATACAGTTATTTTAGATGCACGCGCTTATGAGCGCTTTACCGGCAAAAGTAGTGAGCCAAGAGCCGGAATGCGCAGCGGACATATTATTAATAGCTATTCGCTACCTTTAACTAGTCTATTAGAAAATGGCGAGGCAAAATCACTCGACTTTATAAAGGCAAAGTTTAATGAATTAGTTGGTAATGCAACCCACTTACAATTTAGCTGTGGCTCTGGCGTTACTGCCTGTGCGCTTGCGCTGTTTGCCGATGAATGCGGCTATAGTAATTTAAGTGTGTACGATGGCTCGTGGAGTGAATGGGGCGCTGATAACTCACTGCCTATTGCTGTGGGTGGCTAATTTAACTATAAGGGCAATTTTTACAACCATTTTTGCAGCAAGTACCACGCTTTAAAAAATACCACTTACTAAACACCATGTAATTGTTCTGCATGGTGTAATCTAACCCTTCAATTAAATTATCATTACTTCTAAATTGTTTAGCGAAAGCTATTTGGGTTTTAATTGGCTGGGTATATATAGTTTCTAAATAGTAATTAATTTTAGCAAGAGTACATGATCGGCATAAGCAGCTGGTTGCTGTATCATCGAGTGGTAAAATAGCGGGTAACTGATAACACCAACATGTGGTTATATCATTAACATTACAGTTAAGCGTTGTATTACATTGGCTGCAGTTTATCTGGGTCATTTTAGGTCTTATTAACAGTAGAGCAGCAAGAATAACAAACATTATGAATATACAAAAAGCATTGGCTGAATTTATTACATTTGGGGAGCAAAGAGACGAAGCAATTTCAGTAATAGTGTCAAGCTCTGCGCACAATGCTAAGCCACTTTATAAGTTAACGACACCCGTATTGATTGATGTGCTTAAGCGCTGTGTAAGTAATGAAATAGATCTCGATGATCTCGCGCTTTGGGCCAACGTCATTGAATCAAGAGCAGATATAGATAGCGCTGAGCATGAAGGGGTTATTTATGCGCTGAGCAATAGCGAACAAATGGGCGAGTTTAGCCATACAAAGCTTGAACAATTATTAGCATTATTAAAGGACTAGATTTAGGCTAACTCAACTCTTTTAGATGCGAGCTTACTGCGGTTTTATGTAACGGATAAATAATACTAAGCCGCATTTAAGTTAAATCCGGCTTAGTATTTTCTGACAACTGACAACTGACAACTGACAACTTGTTTACTTATGATAGCTCAAGCAAGTTTCTACTTCGTCTTTAGAGCCTAAAATAACCGCAACACGCTGATGGATGGCATCAGGCTGAATATCCATAATACGCTCAGTGCCTGTTGAAGCAATACCACCTGCTTGCTCTACTAGCATTGCCATTGGGTTTGCTTCATAAAGTAAACGCAGTTTATTAGGCTTATTAGGATCTTTAGTATCAGTTGGGTAAGTAAATAAGCCACCACGGCTAAGTACACGGTGTACATCGCCAACCATTGCAGCAATCCAACGCATATTGAAGTTTTGAGCACGAGGGCCTGTATCTCCCGCAAGTAAATCATTAATGTAGTTTTGCATCGCCGGTTCCCAGTGGCGCTGGTTTGAGGCATTAATTGCAAATTCATTGGTTTTAGCAGGAATAGCGGCAAAATCTTGGGTAAGTAAAAAGCTACCTTGGGTTTTATCTAAGGTAAACATGCGTGTACCTTTACCCGTTGTTAGCGCAAGCATGGTCGATGGCCCATACAGTACGTAACCTGCAGCTACTTGTTGATGCCCAGGTTGCATAAAAATCTTTTCATCAGCAGCATCAGAGCCCACCGGCGCTTTCATAATAGAAAATATAGTGCCTACTAGCGAGTTAATATCGGTGTTTGACGAGCCATCAAGTGGGTCAAATGCAACAATGTACTCAGCATCTGGGTTACCGGCAACGGTATAATCTTCTTCTTCAGAGGCGATCGCTTTAACTGTGCCTGACTCCAGCAATATATCTTTTAATAACTGATTAGACAGTACATCGAGTTTCTTTTGTGTTTCGCCTTGAATGTTTTCATCTAGGGTTGAGCCTAATACGCCCGATAATTCACCTTGACCGACGCGAAATGAAATTTCTTTACATGCCGCTAAAATAGTACGAATTAACGACAAAAGTTCTCTTGAACAGCCATCTTCTAGTAATACTGGTGGGAGTCTACGCATTCTTTTTTCCTGATAACGTGTTAAAACTAATCATAATGTGAGAGAGATTAGTTTAGAGCGCTGAAATTCGTCTTAAATAACTGTATTGTATAAATAACCCCCTATAATGGGATACCTACATCGCATTTAAAACGCTAATAACAAAGATAAGATTATGCAAAAAATATCACGATTAAGTTACATACTCTTTACTGTGCTGCTCTGTATGATAACCCAAGCGCACGCAGCAATTAAGTCTATTGACGAATTTACTGAAAAAATGAACCATTTCCCGGGTTATTTTTCTTTCTTTTACGATACGCAAAACGGCAATGTGTATTTAAAGGTCGATAAACTTGAACAACAATTTTTATTACAACACAGCTTACCTTATGGAGTAGGGTCTAACGATATTGGTTTAGATAGAGGCCAATTAGGCGGTACTTATTTGGTACAGTTTGAGCGCTTCGGCAATAAGGTTATGTTGCGCGCTGTAAATACTTACTACCGTGCAAACACGAGTAATCTAGCAGAGCAGCAAAGCGTTAAAGAAGCGTTTGCATCCAGTATTTTGGCGGGTTTTAAAGTTGTCGCGCAAGATGACAATGCTGCATTAATTGATTACACCCCCTATTTACTAAGCGATGTACATGGCGTAAGCCGTACTTTAGCTGCGCGCAAGCAAGGGCAGTTTAGCCTTGATGAGTCACGCAGTGCGGTATTTATGAATCGCTCAAAAGCATTTGTAAAAAATACTGAACTTGAAGCCATTCTCACCTTTAAAGGGTCTAAACCAGGTGAATATGTGCGCCAAGTGAGTGCTGATCCATACGCGCTAACCGTGCATATGCACCATTCATTAATCAAATTGCCTGATGACAATTACACGCCACGTAAATTCAGCCCGCAATCGGGTTATTGGAGTGTGGAGCATAAAAATTATGCAGCAGGGCTCGATGAGTCTATGTATGTGCGTTACATTCCACGCCATCGGTTAATAAAAAAAGATCCGAGTCTGGCTGTAAGTGAACCGGTCGAACCCATTGTGTATTACTTAGACCCTGGCGTACCTGAACCAGTAAAAACGGCTTTATTAGAAGGCGGGCAATGGTGGAATGACGCCTTTAATGCAGCAGGATATAAAAATGCATTTGAAGTTAAAGTGCTACCAGATAATGCTGATCCTATGGATGTGCGCTACAACGTTATTCAATGGGTGCATCGCGCAACTCGTGGTTGGTCTTATGGCAGTTCAATTATAGACCCACGTACAGGCGAAATTATTAAAGGCCATGTCACACTAGGATCGCTACGAGTACGCCAAGATATTTTAATTGCTGAATCACTGGCAGCGCCTTATTTAAAAGGCAATGAAGTAGCAAGTACCTTACATGCAATGGCACTTGATCGTATTCGTCAACTCAGTGCTCACGAAATTGGTCATACACTGGGTATTGCGCACAACTTTGCTGCGTCAGTAAATAATCGTGCTTCGGTGATGGACTATCCGCATCCGTTGTTAAGTTTTGCTGATAATGGTCAGTTAGATGTATCTGATGGTTATGCTAAAGGCATGGGAGCATGGGATACCCAAGTGATCAAATATGGCTACAGCGACTTTACCGGACAAGATGAAAGCGCAGCACTCGCTGCTATTTTACAGCAAAATAAAGCGCAAGGTTTGGCGTTTATTTCTGACAGTGATGCCCGTGCCAAAGGTGGGGCGCACCCTACAGCGCATCTTTGGGATAACGGCAGTAATCCAAGTGAAGAATTACTTAGAGTGCTTGATGTGCGAAAGCAGGCACTTGGGCAGTTTGGTATTAATAATATAAAAACTGGGGTTGCGCTATCGCAATTGGAAGAAAAGCTAGTACCGCTTTATTTGTTCCACCGTTATCAAGTTGAAGCGGTTGCTAAGCTTATCGCGGGCGTTGATTATGACTATGAGATACGCAGTGATGCACCCGTTAAAGGCGCCCAAGTTGTAACTAAAGAGGTTCAACAACAAGCGGTTAATGCCACTTTAGCGACCCTAATAGCAAGCAACTTAACGCTTCCAGAGTCGATACTTTCCTTAATCGTACCTAAAGCGTATGGCGAGTCTAAATCACGAGAAAGTATAGTGGGTCGTACCGGCTTAACTATGGATGCACTTGCATTGCCTGAAGTCGCCGCGCAGCATAGCCTATCGCTATTACTTAATGCTCAACGATTAAATCGATTAGCACAGCAGCAAGCACGTGATAACCGCTTTTATAGCCTAGATGAGCTGCTTAAACAGTTAAATAAGCAAGTGTTTAATGTATCAGCGCCTGCCACCATGACAGGAAAAGTAACACAACGAGTACAGTATCTAACGGCAAAAACCATGGCTGTTCTTGTGGCTAACGACGGTTTAAGCCCTGAAGTGCAAGCGCAACTACATTTCTATTTAAGCAAGCTTGCTGATGAGTTTAATCAGCACTCTTTGCTAGGTCATCCTGAAGTGGGTGACAGCGCATTTAAAAACTATTTAGCATCGCAAATTAATCAGTTTTTAACAACAGGCCAGTGGCCTGACAATTTTAAAGCCCTGCCAATACCACCAGGCTCACCTATTTAATAGTACAAGCCAGAGGATAAAGGCGCTGTGTAAACGTTACGTTTCATGGTGCCTTGTTTTTAGGGTGTTACTTTTGCTTGCATAAAGTTGGTTTTTTGTTAATCTAGCCACCCCCTATTTTAGTCTTTTTGAGGTGTTTATGGCGTTTTTATCTCGTTCGATATTGGCGTTATCAATGGCACTTTTAAGCTCCAATGCAATCGCACAAAAACAATGTGATGTTGAACTTCGTCATGGTTTAATTATTACCGATGATGTGATCCGTATTGTTGATAAAGGCCAAACTAGGGTGCAAATTAACAATAATAATCAACTGTTTATTCGAGGCTACTGGGTCGATTTAAGTACCGACGAAAGTAAAGTGCTAGAACAATTTAGCAATGGTATTCGTCAAACGGTTCCTGAGCTAGTCGATTTAGCGACTGATGGTGTAAACCTGGGACTCAGTGCTATTGAGCATGTTGTTGAGGGCATGTCAGATAAAGAACCCGAAGTGCTAAAAACGCAATTACAATATGTAGAGCGTGCACTTATGGATAAGTTTAAGCGTGGCGACGACTTCTTTTTTATAGCCCCTCAATCGCTTTCCCAAATTGATGATTTTTTTACTAAAGAAATTAGCCAAAAAATACACTCTGCAGTACATGGCTCTTTGGGTGCTATTTTAATGTCGCTCGGGGATGCGTTTAAATCTCGAGAAGGCAATATAGAAGACCGCATGAACGACATGGGGCAACGCATGGATATCATTACCAAAGAAATCGATAAGTCGTTGCAGAAAAAAGCCCACCAATTAGAACTTAAAGCTTCTGAATACTGTGAATGCTTAAATTCTCTAGATATTACTGAGTCTCGTCTGCAAGCGATTGTACCCGGAATGACAGACTTTGATTTAGTACAAATTAAATCGTAAGAGCAGGTTTTAGACGCCAGGTTTCAGAAAGGGCTGCGGTCAGTTTGAAGCTGTTTTCCTAATACCTAAACAGCCTTACAGTTTTATCTCTGCGGCGGTTAGTGGGCGGTATTCACCTGCAGCCAGATCTTCACCTAACTTTATACCCGCAATTTGTTCACGATGTAATTCAACTACCTTGTTATCTACCGCTGCTAGCATACGTTTTACTTGGTGATACTTACCCTCAGAAATAGACAAGCGTAAACCATAATTCCCTAAGCGCTCAGCAATAGCCGGGCGAGTTAAATCTTTTTCATTGTGAAGCTGCACACCGTCGCGTAATTGCTGCAGTGCAGCATCGGTAATCGGCTCTTGAGTTTCAACCAAGTAGGTTTTAAATTTATTCTTTTTAGGCGAGGTAATTTTGTGTGACCAGTCGCCATCGTTAGTAATAAGCACTAGGCCTGTCGTGTCTATGTCTAAACGCCCAGCAACATGGAAATCGCTCAAATTTGGCTCATCGAGTAAGTCAAATACGGTTTTGTGTAACTCATCCGAATTAGCGCACACATAACCTACCGGCTTATTGAGCATAAAGTAGCGTTTACCTAAAAAAACTAATGGCTCGTCATAAAACAGCACGTCATCTTGTTGGCTAACTTGAAAGTCGAATGCAGTGATCACCTCACCATTTACGGTTGCCGCCTGACTTTTTATTGCCGCACGGGCTTTTGAGCGCGGTAATTCTGCTAAATGGCTAATAAATTTATCTAAACGGCAAGGAAATTTCATGTTGTTCATATTTTTAGTCGGCTACAATGGCCGCGAGTATAGCGGATAGTGAAATACCATGACAGAGCCCAGCACAGAAATTTTAAGCCTGTACCACCGCAAAGTTTCATCAGGAGAGCTTGATTTTGATGCGGCGCAGCACCAAGCCGTGAGTGCGTTACAGTCTTTGAGTGAGCAATTAAATCAGCCAACAAGCTGGTGGCAAAAAGCACGGTTAATCAAAGGGGTATATTTATACGGTCCTGTTGGCCGAGGTAAATCTATGCTGATGGATTTATTTTATAAAAATTTACCCACAGAAAAAAAGCAGCGCCTGCATTTTCATCACTTTATTGAAAAAATTCATGCTCAATTGGCCAAGTTACAAGGGGATAAAAATCCGCTACAAATAATAGCTAAACAGTGGGCCAAAGAGATAAAGGTACTGTGCTTTGATGAGTTTTTTGTTAGTGATATTGGTGATGCCATGATCATGGCTCGGTTATTTAACGCTTTGTTTGAACAAGGCGTGGTACTAGTCGCAACCTCTAACGCTAAACCCGAGCAACTTTATTACAACGGTTTGCAACGCGCGCGATTTTTACCAACTATCGATTTAATAAATGCGCATTGTCATGTAATTAACGTAGCGGGGAAGGAAGACCACCGCTTCAGGTACGGTAGAAGCAGTTGTCATTATTTTATTAACTTGCCCCACCCGGAATTTGAAGCTGGGTTTTTATCCGCGCACCCTCAAGCAACGCGTGATAATACAATGACTGTGCATGGCCGAGCACTTCCCTATTTATTAAAAACTAACGATGCACTACTGATTGATTTTATGGCACTGTGCTCAGGTCCTCGCAGCGCTAATGACTATATGTTTTTAGCGGAACAATTTCCGGTGGTTTACATCGCTAACGTGCCAATAATGGGAAAAGAGGCAACCGGTAAGGTTATTGTGCATGGTATAGAAGATAGCTATCAGCGAGAAAAGCAGCAATTGGATGAGCATACTCTTGATGATGAAGCACGGCGTTTTATTGCCTTAGTCGATGAGTTTTACGATTGCCACAAATTACTAGTAATTAATGCCCAGGCCGACATAAACGAGTTATACCAAGGTAAAAAGTTAAGTTTTGAATATGCGCGAACCCAGTCACGGATTGTAGAAATGCAAAATTGGTAAGTACAACATTAAAACACCGCATTTAATTTAAATGCGGTGTTTTAATTTTAAGCTGATAACTTAAAGAAGCCTTTATGACTTATATCCATTTGGATTATTTGATTGCCAGCGCCAAGTATCTTGCATCATGACATCAATACCACGCTCAGCTTGCCAACCTAGTTCACTAAGGGCTTTTTCTGGCGCAGCATAACAGGCTGCAATATCACCTGGGCGACGAGGTGACACCGCATAAGGGATTGCTTGGTCGCTAGCCTTAATAAACGCATTGACCATTTGTAATACTGAATAGCCGTTACCTGTACCAAGGTTATAAACAAGCGCACCGGTTTCTGCGGCTATTTTATCAAGTGCTTTTAAATGCCCTAGGGCTAAATCTACAACGTGAATGTAATCACGAACGCCAGTACCATCAACCGTATCATAATCGTCGCCAAATACAGCAAGTTGCTTTAATTTGCCAACCGCAACTTGTGAAATGAAAGGCAATAAATTATTAGGAATACCATTAGGGTCTTCACCAATCAAACCTGACTCATGTGCACCAACAGGATTAAAGTAGCGCAAAATAGCAAACGCGAAGCGCTCATCTGATTTAGCGATATCTTGCAACATCATTTCAACCATTAGTTTAGACGTACCATATGGATTGGTTGTACCGCCAACGGGGAAGTCTTCGCGTATTGGTAAGCTTGCTGGGTCGCCGTATACAGTGGCGGATGAGCTAAATACCAGTTTGAATACACCCGCATCACGCATAGCATCAACCAGTGTTAGTGTACCTTGTACATTATTTTGATAATACTCAATGGGTTTTACGACCGATTCTCCCACGGCTTTTAGGCCAGCAAAATGAATCACACTTTCAATGGTATGCTTGGCAAATACCGAGTCTAAAAAGGGTTTATCTAAAATATCACCTTGATAAAAAGTAATTGCTTTGTCAGTTATTTTTTTCACTCTTTCAAGTGACTCTTCAGAGGAGTTACTTAAGTTATCAATCACGATAACGTCGCTGCCTTGCTGTAAAAGTTCTAAAACGGTGTGTGAGCCAATATAGCCTGCGCCACCGGTTACTAAAATTGCCATGAATGCTCCTTGGAAACCTCTGTTCAATTAAGTTAATTTCACCATAAATACTGAGCTTTTACATGTATTATTTTGTTTGTTTTGCAATCGTAACATCGCAAGCTGTACTTTTGATTGCATTTTGTGCAATTTTAATAACACCGCAGTAGAAAGATTAAGTTATAGTTCATATGTAATTGCTAAAGTAAGGTATAGCAATTTGTAAAATATTTAGTTGATTATAATGATCAGCATACTCGTTGGAGAAACGTATGAACTCAGTTAAAAAAATAGCAATGTTGATATTTGTTGCACTACCGAGTGTTGTTTGCGCGGGTGAGGCACAAGTTAAATGGCATGACTTTAATGATTATCGCGATGTACGCCCATCAAACCAAACTAAAGGCTCATACCATAAGCAAATTGCCAAAAATATTGATGAGCACTTTGCAAAGCTCAGTGAGCAGCTTCCTAAAAATTATAGTTTAAAAATTGAAGTAACCGATTTAGATTTAGCTGGTGACGTGCGCTATGGCGGTGTTAACGAAATTCGGGTGGTTAAACCCATTCACTTTCCACGGATTGAATTTAACTATGTGCTTAGTAATGAAAGTGGTGTTGTCGCACAAGAAGACAACGTGAGCTTAAAAGATATGGGCTTTATGGATAAAATTAAAATGGGTCGAGACGAAGCATTTTACTATGAAAAACGCTTATTAACAGAGTGGTTTGGTGAGCAAATTTTACCGCGTATCTAGCTAATAATGCAAAGCATCTACTTTGGTAGATGCTTTGCAAGTAAGTCGCTAATTTTTATTTAAAGGTCGCTAACAGCGTTAGTAAATTTTGTAGTTTAATAACCGCTTGTTTTAGTTTTTCTTCATCCAAACCGTCGCTCGATAAGCTTTCTACATCAGCGGCAACGTCTAACACGTAAGGCTTAAAACGTTTAGCTTCGAAACTAAATCCAGCGTCCTCGGCAAATAAGGCTTTAAATTTTCCGTGACCTTGCTGTTGTAACTCATCGAGTTTTTTGTCAGCGTCAAGTGCCTGACGGTAAACAATTTTTAAGTTGGCGTTGAGTTGTTCAATTATAGAATCCATGGTTTTCCTAAAGCTTAGTGCAATGTTGCCGATAAATACTTAAGTGGGTTGGTAAAGTAATTTACCAATTCAGCGACTATAATACGTGTATTACAGTTAAAAGTCAGGTGTGAGTTATGAATATATCAGGTGGAAATCTACCTACAATGCCTGGTGCAGGCCAAGGCGCAGAAGTATTAACTGCTGCTTTATCTAAAAAGCAACAGCAAGCTGATGGTGCCGCTGCACTGGCACTTATTGAAGGTGCTACACAATCTTCAAGTGCGCAAACACCGGCTAAGTCGGTCACTGCAACACTTGGGAATAATGTAAACGTTTATGTCTAAACTAATTTGAGGTCGATAGGGGTTTTACTTTTTTGACCTCCTATTTCCCGAACTAGTTTAGGCACCAAAAATCCAGGCAGGGCTTTTAGTAGCTCGGCCTGAATTTTTATTGCTTGTTGTTCGTCAATATCAAAATGACTTGCGCCTTCTACCTTATCCAGTAAGTGTAAATAATAAGGCAGTACGTCCGCATCAAATAGTGCTTCACTTAAGTTTATTTGCGCATCAACTGTATCGTTCACATCTTTTAAAATAACCGCCTGGTTTAACAGTAGCACATCTGCTTTTTTGAGCATGTTCATGGCGTTTTTAAAGTCATTATCTATTTCGTTTGCATGGTTAATATGATTAACGAATATAATTTTTAATGGTGACTTTGCAAATCTTTCACATAATTGTTCAGTAATACGTGCAGGAATAACCACAGGCAAGCGGCTGTGTATGCGCATGCGTTTAATTTGTGGTATTTGCTCAAGCTCATCTAAAAACCAGCTAATAGCATCGTCTTTGGCCATTAGTGGATCGCCACCACTTAAAATCACTTCGTTAATATTTTTATCAGATTTTATATAACTCAATGCATCAATAAGGCTGCGTTTATTCAGTTGGTTTTCTTGATAGGGGAAGTGCCTTCTAAAACAATAACGGCAATTTACGGCACAACCGGTTTTAAACATGACTAAAACACGCGATTTATATTTATGCAACAGACCCGGTTGATTGTTATCTTGCTCAAGTAACGGATCTTTATTAAACCCTGATTTAGTTAAAAACTCTTGATGGCGGGGCATAACTTGCAGCAATAAAGGGTCATTTGCATCGCCGTGACGAATTTTTTTTATAAAAGGCAATGGCACACGAACAGGAAACAAGCTACGAGCTTTTATGTCGTTTTCATGGACTTGGCTCGATAAACCAACCATTTCTAGCAACACTTTTGGGCAGGTAACTACATTTGCTAATTCTTTTTGCCAGTTTTTATGCAAATTTGCTTCATTTCTTTGTATCATTGGCACGTAGATTACTCGAAAAATATAAATAGAGGAAACGATGGCGAATTATAGCACCAACGAGTTCAAGGGCGGCCTAAAAATTATGATGGACGGCGAACCTTGCAGTATCTTAGAAAATGAAATGGTAAAACCGGGTAAAGGCCAAGCGTTTAACCGTGTTCGTATCCGTAAGCTTATCTCTGGCAAGGTACTTGAAAAAACCTTTAAATCGGGTGAATCGGTTGAAGGTGCTGATGTAATGGATACCGATTTAGCGTATCTATACACAGACGGTGAATTTTGGCATTTCATGAACAACGAAACATTTGAACAAATCGCTGCTGATGAAAAAGCACTGGGCGATGCTGGCAAATGGTTAGTTGAAAACGATGTATGTACTATTACATTATGGAACGGCAGCCCAATTGCTGTAACTCCACCAAACTTTGTTGAGCTTGAGATCACTGAAACCGACCCTGGCCTTAAAGGTGATACAGCAGGCACGGGTGGTAAACCAGCAACGCTTAGCACAGGTGCTGTAGTACGTGTTCCATTATTCGTACAAATTGGCGAAGTAATTAAAGTAGACACTCGCAATGGTGAATACGTAAGCCGTGTTAAGTAAGCTGTAACACGCCTTATTAATTAAATCCCGGCTTAAGCTGGGATTTTTTTTTGGAGAAAATATGTCAGCAGATCTTTGGGCGCCGAGTGCCAGCATAGATACACTCAAGCAACGAGCAGCGATTATGCGCAGCATTCGTGAATTCTTTTATGCTCGTAATGTAATGGAAGTCGAAACACCAAGTTTAAGTGCTGCCAGTGTAACCGATGTGCATTTAGCCAGCTTTGATACTACATTTGTGGGCCCAGGTCATGCTGGTGGGCTTTCCCTGTTTTTGCAAACATCTCCAGAGTTTGCGATGAAACGCTTGTTAGCGGCCGGCTCAGGCGCTATTTTCCAGCTTTGTAAGGCATTTAGAAATGAAGAAGCGGGCAGTCATCACAACCCTGAATTTACAATGCTCGAATGGTATCGTCCTGGGTTTGACGAATTTGCTTTAATGGATGAAATAGATGAGTTGATGCAGCTTATTCTTGAGGTTGCGCCTGCAGAGCGGATTACCTACCAACACGCATTTGAACGCACGCTAGGGCTTGATCCATTAACTGCCTCTATCACGCAGCTACAACAACTCGCATGCGAACATGGCTTTGCTGATATTGCTAAAAACGAGACTCATAAAGATACCTTACTGCAATTATTATTTTGTATGAAAGTAGAGCCGACTATTGGTCAAGACATCCCCTGTTTTGTGTATCACTTTCCCGCATCGCAAGCGGCACTTGCACAAATCTGTGAGCACGATCAGCGAGTTGCAGGGCGCTTTGAGCTTTATTATAAAAATATGGAGTTAGCCAACGGCTTTAATGAACTCACCAATGCCAAAGAGCAAGCAAAAAGGTTTAACCAAGATAACGCCTACCGCGCTGCTAGTGGCTTAAAACAAGTACCTATGGATACGCGTTTAATTGCCGCATTAGAGCATGGTTTAGAGCAATGTGCGGGGGTTGCATTGGGAATTGATAGATTAGTGATGCTAGCAACCAATAAGCAAAAAATAAAAGAGGTGATTGCGTTTGATGTGGCAAGAGCTTAAAGCAGCTAATAGCTTAAAGCGGTCAGCTATCAGATAAAAAAACACCGCGTTTGCATTAAACGCGGTGTTTTTTATTCTCGAACTGACAACTGGTCGCAGTATTACAAATTAAGCGTAAACGTAACACCGGCTACGCGAGGCTCGCCTAATTGTGTGTAAGTTTGGGTTGCGTAACCATCTAACGGGTTGTTGCCAAATTCAAAACCGCGAGTTGGAACGGTTTCATCAAACACATTACGTGCCCATGCGCGTACAGCCCACATATCGGCTTCGTAACCAAGGCTTACATTCACTAAGTTTGTGTTTGGAGCTTGTGCATTATGGCTATCGGAGAAGTAATAATCATCTTTACCTTCAACACCTAACATAGCATATAACTCATCAGTAACATTGTAGCGTGCACTAAATGCATATTGATATTTAGGCGCTTGTGCTTGCTCACGACCGTCTTGATTTAAACCAGATTTAGTAACAAAGTCATTAATTTTAGTGTCTAAGTATCCGGCACTTCCGGTAATAAATAAGTTTGGTGTTAGTTGATAGCTGCCTTCAATTTCAAGGCCATAGTTACTGCCAGAGCTGGCATTGGCGACATAACCGGTAAATTGTTGTTCTGATACTTGCCACGACTTTAATTGAATATTATCGCGGTGCATATAAAACGCCGCTAAGCGCAGGGTAAACTTATCATCCAATGAGCTGCCTTTAACACCAAACTCACCACTCCATAAGTACTCTGGATCAAAGCTAGTATGCTGTTTGAAAAAATCAGCATCCAAACTTAACCCTTCATCTTTTGCTTTTGCTAGCGCTTCTGAATTAATCCCACCGGCTTTGTAACCGCGCGTGATACTGGTATAAATCATGGTGCGGTCAATAACTTGGTATTCAAGTGCAACCTTGCCACCGAGCATAATATCGTCAGTTTCTTCAATAAAACCGTTACTATCTGTGTAATCACCTTGATATTGCTCAACACGTAAACCGGTAATAAGCGTAGTTTTTGGGCCTATTGCTGTGGCTAATTGGCCATAAGCTGCCATGTTATTGGTTTCATAGGTTGAGGCAAATGGATTGGCTAACCATGTATATTGACGCTCAAGGTCAACATCGCGGTTTTGATAGTAAATACCCGCCACCCAATTACCTGTTTTGCCATTAAACTGCAGATCGAGCGCTTGATCATCACGATCGCGGCTATAAATATCTGTTGAGCTATAACCATCTGGGTGCAGACCGGCAGCACATAATTGCGGCTTACTTGTATCGTTACATACCCAGTCTTCATCAAAACTATAAAAAAGCTCAGTATCAATGGCTGAAAGGTTTAAGCTGACATCAAAGGCGTCAAAACCGGTGTAAGTATTATTAAGGCCAACAGCATAGCTTTGTTGGTTATCTTCGCCCGGTTGATCAGCAAGACTGTTGCGAGAATTATCAAGGGTAAATGCATCATAACCGTTATTGATATCGATATAGTGCAGGTTTAGCTCTGAATTTAAATGAGCTGTGAGTTGGCTATTTAATTTAAAGCGGGCAACTTGTTCATCTTGGTTTTGCGTTTCATCATTTAAATAGAGGTTGTTTACGTAACCGTCAGATTTTCTGCGAAAGTAGCTAACGCGTGCACTGGTATCATCGGTTAAACCTGTGCTAGCAGCAACGCCTGCTTCATGGCTGTTATAAGTGCCAGCACCTAAATGTAATTTTAAACTAGGATCGCTGGTTGCATTAGCTGATTGCATTTGAATCATACCCGCCATGCCATCGGCGCCAAAACGTGTACCTTGTGGACCACGGTAAATTTCTACTTGGTCAATATCAAATAATAATGAGCTGCCACCAAGGCCAGAATAATTTATACCGTCAATCACTAAACCGACAGATGGGTTAATTGGGTCGACGAATTGTGAACGAAGTCCCACCCCTCTAATTTGAATATAACGTCCGCGCGAGGCGCCTGAAGCAAAATTCACATTTGCAGCGCTTGCTAGCATTTCATCTAAATAAGTAGCCCCTCTGAGATTTACTTCATCTTCAGAAAATAAACTTGCGCTGGCACTTAACGTTTGAATGCTTTCTTTTTGAAAGTCACCAGTAACAATGATTTTCTCTAGGTCGGTGTCATCTGCATTGGCGTAGATTGGGGCACCGAATAGTGGTAATAACGTGGCTGTAATTAAAGACAAACGTAAATTCATTAGGTTACTTAACTCCATTTTAGGGACTTGTATGGTAGCAATTATTTCAACACTTGTGCTATAAACGCGGCAATTATACGTTAAATAATTTGGATTACTAATATGACCTTTAAAGTAGACTTTAAAGTGCGTGACTACGAGTGTGACCTACAAGGTATTGTAAATAATAGTGTTTATTTTAATTATCTGGAGCACGCTCGTCATGAGTTTTTATACGCACAGGGTGTTGATTTTGCACAACTTGCCAAAGATAAAATTAACTTAGTGGTACTTCGCAGTGAAATGGATTACAAGCAGTCTTTAAAGCCCGCGGATGAATTTTATGTAGCAGTAGAGCCTGTACGCATTAGTCGCCTTAAATTTGCGTTTAAACAAACGGTAGTTCGCAAATTAGACGAAAAAGTGATGCTCAATGCCTTAGTAATAGGTACGTCGGTTAACGAGAAAGGTCGTCCATTTTTACCACCACAGATAGATAACTTATTCCAAGCAATTGCTTAATTCCAAATAGCACTGCTTTTAAACTAGCTTAGAACAAAAATTTACATTTAAAACATGCATTTTTAACGGATAAACCTGACAAATATTGATACTATTACATTAATTAGACAATAAGTTAGTAGTAACATGAAATTAGCAGCAATACCGATGCTTGTAATCGGTTTATGTGTTGGTTGCGCATCAACAGGGACAGTTACCACTGAGCAGCTAAAATATACACAATGGCAATTATCAAAGGTTGATGGTTTGGCTATTCCCGCATCTTTTAAAGCATCAATGAGCTTTATAGAAGCGCTACAAATAAATGGCTTTGCCGGATGCAATAAGTTTTTTGGTGAAGGTTCGCTTGAAGATAGCAGCTTGAGCGTAAGTAAATTAGGTATGACACGCAAATCATGCGGCCCTGAACTGGATGAGTTTGAACAGCAGTTTTTACAAGCGCTTAAGCAAGGTGCCGAGCTTAACCTGCAAGACCAAAAATTGGTGATGCAAGGCGAGCAAAAATTTGTGTTTATCCCTAAGTAAATTTTACACATTTTGAAAAACAGCCCCTTGCAGGGAATTTTCAACTGGCGTACACTCATAGCAGATTTGATTAAAACATTATCAAATCAACGAACAATTTAACTACTTGTCGGAGTGCCTAAGTTTTATTTAGGCTGAGATCGCGAAAGCGGGATCCGTGAACCTGATCAGGTTAATACCTGCGTAGGGAACAAGCTGCCTAAACGGGACGCTTGTGCGTCTTTTTTTATGCGTACAACAAAATCAAACCCGTCAATTTAGGCTGCAAAGTGGCATAAAGCTACTTTACGATCTTTCTCTATTCCATTGGAATATCTGGCAAGACAACCCTTAAGCAATGAGGTAAGTCATGTCAAACACTACAAACAAATCGTCGCGCCGAGAAACTCGTGCTGCTGCATCTGACTATATTTATAACCTAACGGGTCAACCATTTCCAAGCTCTCATAAAGTGTATGTTGAAGGAACCCAGCAAGGCGTGCGTGTGGGTATGCGCGAAATAACATTAAGCGATACATTCATAGGTGGCACAGATGAAAACCCTGTGTATGAGTCAAATGAGCCGCTGCGTGTTTACGATACATCTGGCCCGTATACCGATCCTAATTTTGAATTAGATGTACGTAAAGGGCTTGATAAATACCGTGAGCAGTGGATTGAAAGCCGTGGTGATACTGAAGTACTTGAGTCAGTTACCTCACAGTTTGCGCAGCAGCGTATGGCTGACGATGGGCTTGATCATATTCGCTTTGAGCATTTACCAAAAATTCGCCGTGCAAAAGCGGGTAAAAACGTAACGCAAATGCACTATGCCCGCCAAGGGATAGTTACCCCAGAAATGGAATATGTAGCGATACGTGAAAACATGGGGCGTGCGCAAATACGTGAAGAGCTTCTCGCGGCACAACATAAAGGGGAATCGTTTGGCGCGAGTATTCCTGAGTTTATTACTCCTGAATTTGTGCGTGCTGAAATAGCGCGTGGTCGCGCTATTTTACCTAACAATATTAATCATCCAGAAACCGAACCTATGATTGTTGGTCGCAACTTTTTAGTTAAAGTTAACGCCAATATAGGTAATTCATCAGTGGGTTCATCCATTGAGGAAGAAGTTGAAAAAATGGTGTGGTCAACCCGTTGGGGTGCCGACACCGTAATGGATTTATCAACTGGGCGCTACATTCACGAAACCCGCGAATGGCTAGTGCGTAATTCGCCAGTCCCTATTGGTACTGTACCCATTTATCAGGCCCTTGAAAAAGTAAATGGCGTAGCTGAAGACTTAACGTGGGAAATATTTCGTGACACGCTGATTGAGCAAGCCGAGCAAGGTGTTGATTACTTTACTATTCATGCTGGTGTACTGCTGCGCTATGTGCCTATGACAGCAAAACGCGTAACAGGCATTGTATCGCGCGGTGGCTCTATTATGGCTAAATGGTGCCTAGCTCATCACAAAGAAAACTTTTTATACACGCATTTTGAAGATATTTGTGAAATTTTAAAACAATACGATGTGTGTTTTTCATTAGGCGATGGCCTTCGCCCAGGCTCTATTGCTGATGCTAACGATGAAGCGCAATTTAGTGAGCTTCGTACCTTAGGCGAACTGACTAAAATAGCTTGGAAGCATGATGTACAAGTGTTCATAGAAGGCCCTGGGCATGTGCCTATGCATATGATCAAAGCCAATATGGAAGAGCAACTTAAACATTGTGACGAAGCGCCCTTTTATACCTTAGGCCCACTCACCACAGATATTGCACCAGGGTATGACCATATAACCTCAGGGATTGGGGCTGCGCAAATAGCTTGGTATGGCTGTGCCATGCTGTGTTATGTAACACCGAAAGAACATTTAGGTTTGCCAAATAAAGAAGACGTTAAAGAAGGCCTTATCACCTATAAAATTGCTGCTCATGCCGCCGATTTAGCCAAAGGTCACCCCGGTGCACAAGAGCGAGACAATGCTTTATCAAAAGCACGCTTTGAATTTAGGTGGCACGACCAATTCAACATTGGTTTAGACCCTGTTCGCGCTCGTGAATACCATGATGAAACACTGCCGCAAGAATCAGGAAAAGTAGCCCACTTTTGCTCCATGTGTGGTCCTAAATTTTGTTCGATGAAAATAACCCAAGAAGTACGTGACTACGCCAAAGATCTAGAAGCGCGCGGTATTGATCCTAATAACGTGGGTGATGCCATTGAAATCAAAATGGTTGATGTAGAGGCCGAGATGAAAGCTAAATCTGAAGAGTTTAAACAAACAGGCTCAGAGATTTACCATAAAGCAATATAAAATAGGTTGCGAGTTGCGAGCATCGAGTAGCGAAATGTTTATCTTAACATCTTGTTGCTCGAAGCCAGAGACCCGCAGCTCGCAGCTAAATGTAGGAGTGTTTATGTTTTATGACATTGCTGTGGTGGGCTTTGGTTTAGCGGGGCGGTTGGCGGCGCTTGAGTTAAGTAAGCAGCACCGTATTACTGTATTTGAAGCTGATGACGAGCATACTCAAAATAGTGCGGGTAAAGTGGCGGCGGCTATGCTGGCACCACTAGCTGAGTCGGTTATGTGTGAACATGATTTAGCACTATTGGGAGTAGATTCTATTGCTCGCTGGCCTGCTATTTTAGATGAGTTAAACAGTGAGGTGTTCTTTCAACAGCAGGGCACCTTAGTGGTTGCTCACCCGCAGGATAAAGGCGACTTACAAAGTTTTGCACAGCGAATAAAGCCGTTACTAAATTTTAGTGCCAAAGCGGTTAATACGCAGCAAATAGCGGATTTAGAACCTGAGCTTACAGGGCGTTTTAATCAAGGGCTATTTTTATCCGGTGAAGCGCAAATAGATAACCAAGCCTTTTATAAAGCCAGCTTTAGGTTGCTAAATAAGCGCAAAGTAAAGTTTGTGTTTAATCAACGCGCCAGCATCTTTGATAATAAAGTGAATAATCGAGAGTTTGATTACATTATTGATTGCAGAGGGCTTGGAGCCAAACAAGATCAGCCACTTCGAGGCGTGCGCGGGGAAGTGGCAAGGTTATACGCCCCTGAGGTTAACTTAACGCGGCCTGTGCGTTTAATGCATCCGCGTTACCCTATTTATATTGCACCTAAACCTAATCATGAATATGTCATAGGGGCAACGGAGATCGAATCGCAAGATACAGGTCCTGCAACTGTGCGCTCAACCCTTGAACTATTATCAGCGGCCTACACTGTTCATAGTGGCTTTGCCGAAGCGCGATTATTAAATATTCAAACAGGCTTACGCCCAGCGTTTAGCGATAATCGCCCACAGGTAAAAAAAACGAGCAAGGTTATCAGTATCAATGGCTTATATCGCCACGGCTATATGTTGGCACCCGCGCTTGTGGCACAAGCATTATCGCAAATAGAGTGAGTATTAAATGAACATTACAATTAATGGTGAGCCTTTAAATGTGACTAGCCATGCGCTGCTGGAAATAGTAAAAAACGTGGGTGCGATGGCGCCTTATGCCGTGGCTGTAAATGGAGAGTTTATTCCTCAGAGTCGCCATAGCCACGTTGTTATAAATGAAGGTGACAGTATTGAGTTATTGTCACCTATCCAAGGTGGATAGTGCTATGCAAAGCAAAGACTGTTTAACAATTTATGGTGAACCAATCAATAGTCGCTTGTTAATTGGATCTGCGTTATATCCGTCACCAGATATCATGACGCAATCGATTAAAGCCTCAGGTGCTGAGATAGTCACCGTGTCACTTAGACGACAACAAAACGCGGCGGCAGGGAATGATTTTTGGCAATTAATTAAAAACACCGGTTTAAAAATACTGCCTAATACTGCCGGATGCCACAGCGTCAAAGAGGCTATTAACCTAGCTAAAATGTGCCGAGAAGTATTTGCTACCGATTGGATAAAACTTGAATTAATAGGCGATGACTATAATTTACAGCCCGATCCCTTTGCATTACTTGAAGCCACAAAAATATTGATTGATGATGGGTTTAAAGTACTGCCTTATTGCACTGATGATTTAGTGCTGTGTCAGCGCTTGAATGGATTAGGCTGTGAGGTGCTAATGCCGTGGGGCGCGCCTATTGGCACCGGTAAAGGATTGTTAAATAGTTATAATTTAAAAACCATTAGAGAACGCCTGCCTAATACAACATTAATTGTTGATGCCGGGTTAGGTTTACCATCGCATGCCTGCCAAGCACTTGAATTAGGGTATGATGCTGTATTATTAAATTCAGCCATTGCAGGGGCGGGTTGCCCAGTGACTATGAGCCGTGCATTTAAAGCTGCGGTAGAGGCAGGGCGCTTTGCATACAATGCCAAAGCAATGCCCGAAAAAGACGTTGCAACCCCCTCAACCCCAACAATGGGTATGCCATTTTGGCATCAGCAGTAAGGAAATAAAAATATGACAAACGTAGTGTGGACAATTGCTGGCTCTGATTCTGGCGGCGGCGCGGGTATTCAAGCCGATATTAAGGCAATGCAAAGTTTTGGTGTACATGCTTGTACAGCAATCACCGCGCTTACCGCTCAAAATAGCTTAGGTGTAGAGGCTATTAATGCAGTGTCTACCGATATTATTGAATCTCAGTTGCTTGCACTTGAAAAAGACATGAAAGCCAAAGTGATAAAAATTGGCATGCTTGCCAATGTGCAGCAAATTCAGTTAATTAGTGAGCACATAAGCCACTACAAAACCAAATGGCCAACGCCGCCGGTTATTGTGTATGACCCTGTTGCTATTGCCTCAAGCGGTGACTTACTAACAGAAGAAGACACCGTAAGCGCGATAAAAGAATGTTTACTACCGCTGGTAGATGTAATTACCCCAAATACCCACGAAACACAGTTATTAACGGGTGTGTATTTAATTGGCCCTGCAGCGATTAAAGAAGCGGCGAGTAAGCTGATGGCGTGGGGCGCAAAAGCGGTGGTGATTAAAGGCGGACATTGGGATTACCCAAGCGGGTATTGCATTGATTACTGCACACAAAACGCTGAAGACTATTGGCTAGGTAATGAAAAAATTCAAGTTCCTCATAGCCATGGTACAGGGTGCAGTATGGCGTCAGTAATTGCTGCGTGTCTTGCAAAAGACTATCCGTTAAAAGATGCGTTTATTTTAGCTAAAGCCTATATAAACCAAGGTTTAAAGCAATCAGTTCGCTATGGCGAGGGCATAGGGCCAGTCGCACAAACGCAGTTTCCTACCGATTTAGCACATTACCCTCAGGTGATTGAACCGGGTAGCTGGTTAGGTGATGAGTTGGATTTTGATGTGCCGCTTGATTTTAATATGGCTGCTGATTTTGCAGCCTGTGAAAGTAAAAAGCTTGGCCTCTATGGTGTGGTTGATAGCATTGAATGGCTAGAAAAGTGCTTACAGCAAGGAATTAAAACAGCTCAGCTTCGTGTTAAAAATAAAACGCAGAATGAGCTAGATGAACTGATTGCCAAAGCGGTCACTTTGGGTGAGCAGTATAATGCGCAGGTATTTATAAATGATTACTGGCAACTTGCCATCAAACATGGCGCCTATGGGGTGCATTTAGGACAAGAAGACTTAGAGAGTGCAAACTTAGTTGCTATAAAAGAAGCAGGCCTGCGACTTGGTCTCTCTACCCATGGGTTTTATGAAATGCTACGCGCGCATAATTATCGCCCAAGCTACATGGCGTTTGGTGCTATTTACCCAACGACGACCAAAGACATGACTGGCCAGATACAAGGGCTTGAAAAGCTAACTCGGTTTGTGCCATTAATGCAAAGCTATCCTACAGTGGCTATTGGCGGAATTGATTTAAATAGGGCGCAAGAGGTTGCTAAAACGGGCGTGGGCAGTGTAGCCGTGGTACGTGCTATTACCGAGGCTGATGATTATGTAGAGGCAATCAATACCTTAAAATCGGTGATAAATGAGAATGCCTGCTAACATGCAAACGCAGCAGCTCAGCGACAAAGAAACCTTGCGTTATAGCCGCCATATATTACTTGATGAAGTGGGGCTTGAAGGGCAGTTAACGCTGAAACGCTCAACGGTTGCCGTAGTTGGCGCAGGTGGCTTAGGTAGTCCTGCGCTGCTGTATTTAGCGGCAGCTGGCATTGGGTCGCTTATTTTAATTGATGACGATGTAGTTGAACTGTCTAACTTGCAGCGCCAAGTGCTCTATAAAGTAAATCATTTGGGGCAAAACAAAGTTCGCGCGGCTGGAAAAGTGCTTGTGAGCCTTAACAATCAAATAAATATAATAACCCACACTCAAAAGCTGGATGATACCAACAGTGCGTTGCTCTTAAAAAACGCCGACATAGTGCTTGATTGCTCTGATAACTTTAGTACCCGTTATGCGGTTAATCGCTATTGCATTGCTAATAACACTAGCTTAATTACAGGGGCTGCGCTGGCAACTCAAGGGCAATTAATGGGGTTTGATTTTAGGCAAAGTGACAGCCCATGTTACGGCTGTGTTTTCCCTCAAAGTAGCGATGCACCGGTTATAAATTGTAGTAATGCCGGGGTAATTAGCCCTTTACTTGGGATTGTTGGGTCAATGCAGGCACAATTAACCCTCAATATGTTGTTAGGTCATTTTAAGGGGAATGTGTTTATAACGTTTGACGCATTAAGCTTAAAGCAACAGCATTTTAAGATGACTAAGGATTTAGCGTGTAAAGAGTGTGGCGGGTATGAGTAATGAAAAGCTTGGCTTTTAACGTGAGTAAGCTCTCCGTCTACAAGAAAAAAACACCGCGGTTATTGAAAATAAACGCGGTGTTTTTTTTAGCTCGAACTGACACTACCTATTAATCATCAATTTTTGCAAAGGCAGTGCCTAAACGAGTAACTACCTCTGGGAGTTGATCGTCTAATATTTCTGCTTTGTTCGCACCCCATGCGAGCACAACCGTTGAGCCTAATTTAAAGCGACCCATTTCTTCCCCTTTCTTAAGGGTGATCGCGTTTTCGCCTTTAGTTGGGTAGTTCCAGCTAAACACATCACTGCCAGCTGGTGGAGTCACTGTGCCAGCCCAAATAGTTTCTATGCTGGCAACAATGGTTGCGCCTACTAAAACCATAGCTAGCGGGCCAATTTCAGTTTCAAAAATAGCCACTACACGCTCGTTACGGGCAAATAAATTTGGTACGTTTTGAGCGGTAAGTGGGTTTACTGAAAATAAATCGCCCGGTACATAAATCATTTTGCTTAGCGTGCCATCAATTGGCATATGAATACGGTGGTAATCTTTTGGGGCTAAGTAAATAGTTGCAAATTTACCGCCTAAAAACGGGGTTGTGTCGTCTTGTGATCCACCTAACAATGCTTGTAAGCTGTAATCGTGGCCTTTAGCTTGAATAAGTTGACCATCAACAATGTCGCCTAGTTGGCTAATTGCGCCGTCTACTGGATGAATAATAATATCGTCATCTTCAACCATAGGACGCACACCGTCTTTTAACGGACGGGTAAAAAATTCATTAAAGCTTTTGTAATGAGCCGGATCTGAATATTTAGCTTCGCTCATATCTATTTTATATTGTTTAATAAATAATTTAATTAATGTGGTTGTTAACGCACCGGCTTTTGCTGCAGCAAGTTTACCTACCACACGAGAAATAAAGTGTTTTGGCATGGCATACTGCATGGCGATTTTAAATTTATCTAAACTCACAGGTTATTCCCTTATTATACGCGGGGCGCACGAGCGCCTGCACGGCCATCGGCCATGGTTTCTAAAATACGGTGGTAGCTTTCAAAGCGTAATTTTGAAATATCGCCATCGGCTACCGCTTGTTTAATTATACAGCCCGGATCGTTTAAATGTTTACAATCTCTAAACCGGCATCCGCCTATAAATTCTCTAAATTCTTTAAAGCACCAAGTGACGCGTTCAACATCTAAATGCCATAGGCCAAATTCACGAATTCCCGGTGAGTCAATTAAATTACCCCCGCTCGGTAAATGATGAAGACGCGATACCGTGGTGGTGTGCTGGCCAAGCCCGCTGTTTTCAGACACTTCTTTAGTCAAAATTTCAGCATCTGGCAGTACAGTGTTAACTAAGGTAGATTTACCCACGCCACTTTGACCAACAAAAATATTATTTTTGCCCGCAAGTACTTCTTTTAACTCATTAATGCCTTCGCCAGTTATATTACTAACTAGCAGCACCTGATAATTAAGCTTACGGTAAATGTCGAGGATTTGTTGTATTTCGTTTAAACCAGCTTCATCAATTAAATCAATTTTATTAAGTACTAAAATGGGTTCGATACCCATGTCTTCACAGGCAATTAAATAGCGGTCAATAATGCTCGGGGTAAACTCTGGCAGTACCGCTGAAACCATTAAAATTTGATCAATGTTAGCGGCAATCACTTTAACCCCATCATAAAAATCGGGGCGCGTGAGTTGTGAACGGCGCTCTTGAGTTGCTTCAATAACACCCGCTAAATCACCTTCACTTACTTTTGCACGGCGAAACAATACTTCATCGCCGCAAACCAAGTTCGATACGGTACGACGAATATTACAACGTAATACATCACCGTTTTGTGTTTCTACATCGGCATGTTGTCCAAAGCGGCTAATAACAATCGCATTTTCCACTTGACCTAAATTATCTGTTTGCCATTCTTGCGCGCCGACTTTTGCCGGTTTTGTATCGGCATTCGATAAGCGCTTTTGATGATTGGCCTTGATCCTACGGGATTGGCCTTTACTTAATTTTTTCTGTTTTGCCACTTGAGGCCTATAACCTGAGTTAAATGCCGAGTTTGCCAAAAAAAGCTTTAGCTCGACGGTTGATGCTAATATGATATATCGAAATGCGTTGGATCTAAAGAAAAGCACCGTTTAAGGTAATTATGACTATTAATAAATCAAATTTAATTTGGCTCGATCTGGAAATGACCGGACTTGAACCAGAGACTGACAAAATACTTGAAATTGCAACTGTTGTCACTGACGCTGATCTGAATATATTAGCCGAAGGCCCAACCATTGCCATTCATCAAAGTGATGAACTACTTGATGGTATGGATGAGTGGTGTACAACTCAGCATGGCAAATCAGGGCTTACAGCGCGTTGTAAGGCAAGTACTTTCGATGAAGCTTATGCCGTTGATCAAACCCTCGCGTTTTTAAAGCAATGGGTGCCAGCGGGTGCTTCACCTATGTGTGGTAACTCGATTGGCCAAGACCGTCGTTTTATGAATAAGTATATGCGTGAGCTTGAAGACTTTTTTCATTACCGTAATTTAGATGTAAGTACCATTAAAGAACTTGCTCGTCGTTGGAAACCAGATGTATTGGCTCAAGTGAATAAAAAAGGGTCACATTTAGCGTTAGACGACATTAAAGATTCGATTATGGAATTAAAGGTTTACCGAGAAAAGTTTTTTAATTTATAAAAAATACTTGCAAAGCACCCTAATTATTGTAGAATCCTGCCCCGCTCAAGACGATAACCCCCGCGGGGTTAGTGTGTTTGAGCTTTGACTTTTGAATGCGGCACTAGCTCAGTTGGTAGAGCGCGACCTTGCCAAGGTCGAGGTCACGAGTTCGAGCCTCGTGTGCCGCTCCAATTTCTCACCAAAGAAATTGTAGTTCAAGATGAAAAGTTAAAATTGATATAATGCGGCACTAGCTCAGTTGCCAGAATGTAGGACGCGACCTGTCGCGCACCAACGGACAAATTACTGACTATTTTGAATGCGGCACTAGCTCAGTTGTCAGAATGTAGGACGCGACCCGTCGCGCACTAACGGACGAATTACTGACTATTTTGAATGCGGCACTAGCTCAGTTGGTAGAGCGCGACCTTGCCAAGGTCGAGGTCACGAGTTCGAGCCTCGTGTGCCGCTCCAATTTCTCACCAAAAGAAATTGTAGTAGAAATAAAGATTCAAGATGAAAGGCGAAAGGAACAAGGTTTAATTTTGACAGAACCTAGGACCTAGAATCTTCATATAATGCGGTACTAGCTCAGTTGGTAGAGCGCGACCTTGCCAAGGTCGAGGTCACGAGTTCGAGCCTCGTGTACCGCTCCAATCTTATTTACTTTCCAGATATTCATTTTCAAATAGCAAACAATAATCCACATGTGAATCATTATAAATTTAATTTATATAATTTTTATTAGATTTGAAGTGCTCAATGGATGCGAACGATCTGTGTTGTAATACCAATCCGCAATAATACTCAATCATTTTGCGGGGCTAAACGTGTCGCTATCTGTGTTAAAAAATTCTCATTTAGAACAACTAAATAGCGAATTTTTTGCCTAGCTATCAACCCGTTTTTCCTGCCTCAAAATAGACCGCTTAATTAAGCGAATTGGTATAAAACCTAAAACCTAGCTCTAAAACGTTTCGCCTTGCAAAGTGGCAATAATACGCCTAGCCCCGCCATGGTCGCGATGTTCGCCTAAGTATATTCCTTGCCAAGTCCCCAGCGCTAATTGACCATCATTAATAGGTATCGTTAACTCGCAACCTAAAGTGCTGGTTTTAATATGAGCAGGCATATCATCATCGCCCTCATAGTCATGACGATAATAAGGCTGGCGCTCAGGTACAAACTGATTGAAGTGGCTTTCCATATCCATACGCACGGTCGGATCGGCATTTTCATTAATGGTTAAGCTGGCAGAGGTGTGTTGAATAAATAAGTGTAATAAACCTATTTTTAGTTGGCTCAGCTGTGGGAGTTTAGTCAGTATGTCGTTATCAATTAAGTGAAAGCCCCGCGAGCGAGGCTTTAATGTAATCGTGGTTTGCGACCAGCTCATAGCTTATCGAAGCTCACTTCAATGTTTGCATTACCTGCATCACTGGTAAATGGCATAATAATTTTTTTGCCGTCACTTTTATGCGTAATAGTATGGTTTTTACCAGACACAACAATGGGGGTTGCCATGGCAAAGTCATAGCCTTTTTCACCTAATAGGTTTTTAGCACCACCGGTGACCATATTGGTTATTTCGCCGACCATGTCAGTGACTTCTTCATTTACGCTGTCAGGTCGCTCACCTAACATACGTTCCATTATAGTCAGCGCTAAACTTTCGTCGAAGGTTATTGAAAATGAACCGCGAGTTTGGGGGCCAACCATACCAATTAATCCCGATACATCACCACAGGCTACTTCATCGGTTTTAATGCGAGGTTTACCTGGTTTTAACTGAGTTTGAGCCATGGTGCTCAATACATTCATCAAAGAAGATAAAAAGGGATTAATGAACTCTACATTCATATTATATATCCTTAAATTGGTACTGATAGAGGGTATACGTAAAGTATAGCTATAGTCGCTCAGCTATGCTCGACAAGCGTCACATTTACCGTGTGCTTCTATGGTTTGCCCAGAAACTACAAAGCCACTTTCGGCTGCTAAGTTATTGAGCTCATGTGAAATTACTGTTGAATGCAGCTCTTTAACAAACCCACATGTATCGCAAATTAGTAATTGAACAGGATGAATATGATCAAAGTGATGACACAACATGAATGCATTAGTGCTTTCAATTTTATGAATAAAACCGAGTTCTGCTAAAAAGTCTAAAGCACGATAAATTGTCGCAGGTTTTGCGCCTGTTTCAGTGACTTTTAATTGCTCTAGCAAATCGTATGCACCCACACCACCTTGAGCGCTTGCTAATAAACGAAATACCTTTTCGCGAATAGGTGTGAATCGCGCACCACGGTTGTCGCATACTTGTTTTGCTTTACTTACGAGTGATTCTATATTCATCTTCTCTCATCCTTACTTTGCCGTGATATACTAACATACTGTATTGTAGTTGCAGCGTTTTATTAACCGCTTTTGTGAAAAGGTATTCATTAATGCATGAACTATTAGCCATATTTATTTTCTTTTTTGCAGTTATCGATCCAATCGGCACAATTCCGGTTTTTATCGCCGTAACTCGGGGTGATGACGACAAGTTTAAGCGTAAAGTAATTTTTAAAGCAGTGGGTGTATCTGCTTTAGTACTGTTATTTTTTGTGGTTGCCGGTGAGCAATTACTCAATGTGATTGAGATTCCACTATCGGCATTTCAAATAGCCGGTGGGTTGATCTTATTAATTTTTGCACTCTCCATGACGTTTGGTGAAAGTAAACCCGAAGCTGAAATTAAAAGTGTTCGCGATAGCACTGAAACCGCTATTTTTCCGCTGGCTATACCCTCAATTGCAAGCCCAGGCGCTATGTTAGGTGCGGTATTAATGACGCGTAATGAAGAATATACTTGGGTTGAACAAATGATTACCTCATCAATGATGCTGGCCGTTTTAGTGGTGGTACTTATTTTGTTATTACTTGCTACGCATGTACATAAAATAATAGGTGATAGTGGGGCAAGTATTATTAGCCGAATTATGGGGTTAATTTTAAGCTCAGTCGCAGTAACGAATATTTTAAATGGTATCGCACAATACTTTGGCTTGCAGGTGTTTGCTTAATATTGCTGCGCATGGGGCTTTTGTGTAAAATGCAGCGCCTTTTAAGCTGTGCTTAAATTATAAATTTTTGAGGACTACATTTTGGATAAACGTACTTTAAATCGACGCTTTTCTGTTGCCCCCATGCTCGATTGGACTGATCGCCATTGTCGTACGTTTCATCGTAAAATGACAAAGCACACCGTGCTCTACACGGAAATGATCACCACAGGTGCTATTTTGTTTGGCCGTGGTGACTATTTGCACTTTAATCAACATGAAGGCCCAGTAGCGCTGCAGCTGGGGGGCTCAGATCCGCAAGCGCTAGCACAGTGTGCCAAGCTTGCAGGTGAGCGCGGTTATGATGAAATAAACCTTAACGTAGGTTGCCCGTCTGATCGTGTGCAAAATGGGCGTTTTGGTGCCTGTTTAATGGCAGAGCCCGAGCTTGTGGCAGAGTGTGTTGCTGCAATGAAAAGTGAAGTCAGTATTCCTGTTACGGTAAAAACGCGCATTGGTATTGATGAGCAAGATTCCTATGAATTTTTATGTGCGCTTATTGAAGCATCGCATAAAGTAGGCTGTGATGATTTTATTATTCATGCCCGTAAGGCATGGCTAAAAGGATTGAGTCCAAAAGAAAATCGCGAAGTTCCTGAGCTTAACTACCCCCGCGTTTACCAGCTTAAAAAAGATTATCCACAACTTGATTTAAGTATTAATGGCGGTGTTAAAACCATTGAGCAAAGCCTTGAGCATTTACAGTACATAGATGGGGTGATGGTTGGGCGAGAGGCTTACAGCAATCCATTTATGCTAAATGAAGTGGATGAAAAAATATATGGTGATGTTGCTAATACTCAGACACGTCATGATGTTGTGCGCTCTATGTATGATTACATTGAAGAAGAGATGCGTTTAGGCGCTAACTTTTGGCATGTTGCTCGCCATATGTTAGGTATTTTTCAGGGACAACCCGGTGCGCGTGGTTTTAGACGCCATTTATCTGAAAATGGCCATGGCAAGCAAGCTGATTTGAGTGTTATGGATAAAGCACTAAGTTACGTACCCGAATAACAGATCCTCTGTATAGAAAAAAGCCACCTCAGGTGGCTTTTTTTGATCCCAAATTTTGGTCAAAAGTTTAATTTATTAGCCAATTCGACTTAATTTCATTCAGTGGTGAGTCATTAATTTACCTACTTAAAATAACTTAACCACATGATATTTAATGAAAATAAAACCATTTTAAGTTGTTGGCATAACTCTTGGAATCCTGTTGATGTATAAATAAAAATCATCAGGAGAATAACATGGGCATATTTAACCGCGTAAACGACGTCATTCAAGCAAATATTGTAGCTATGCTTGATAAAGCAGAAGACTCAGAAAAGTTACTCAATTTAATGCTTACTGAAATGCAAGAAGCGCTTAATGAGTGTCGTAGTACGGCAGCTGCACTTTTATGTGAAGAAAAGAGCATTAAACGTCAAATAAGTAACAAACAGCAAGCGCTCGCAAATTGGCAATTAAAAGCTGAGCATGCTGTGACAAAAAATCGTGACGATTTAGCTAAATCAGCATTAGCCGAAAAACACACAGTTGAACAAAGCATAGGGTGCTTGCAAACGCAGCTTGAGGCATTACAACAATCGATTACTAAAATCACTGAAGACTGCGAGCGCTTACAGCAAAAAATGACGCAGGCAAAAGCAAAGCAAGCACAACTTGCAAAGCGTGAAAACGTAGTTGAGGCAAGGGCAAAAATAAATACGCAACTACAAAGCGATAAAGTGGCTTTTGCCTTATCACGATTTGAGCAAATAGAGCGCCGCGTTGAAAGTGTAGAGTCGCAAGTTGCAGCGTATGAGCTCACAGATACTGCGAGCAATACAGCTATGCAAATTGAGTCACTGGTTAAAAATGAAAAAATTGATGCAGAACTGGCTAGTTTAAAAGCAAGTTTAAATACTGCTAATAAACAAACAGCTTAAGGAGATTGTTATGAATAGTTTTAATACACACCGTCGTTGGTACAAAAATACGCTTAACAAAAAAATATCAGGCGTCTGTAGTGGGTTAGCTTACCGACTAGACTTTCCGGTATGGTCTACTCGCTTAGTGACTGTTTTATTATTTTTAAGTTTTCCGTTTGCAGTGGCGCTAGGTTATTTAATTGCTCACTGTTGCCTTGAAGAAAAAGCAGTGTAAGGAGAGCAGCATGAAAACATTCGCCGTGTGCCTAGTTATTCTTGCGTTGTTTTTAATTAATAGCGGTTCAATTATTCACTTTGATGTGTGGCAGTTTCCGCTATGGATCTCAGATATTAGCTGGACAGGTATAGAGCTCATTGGTGCATTAGTTGCTATTATCGTTGTTATTGCGATTGTTGCTTTAGTGACGATGGGGTTAGTTGGCGCGGCGATGGTGGCACTGGCTGGTACTATTTTAGCTTTTTTATTCGGATCATTGATGATTGCTTGGCCGTTATTGTTTGTAGCAGGGCTGTGTTGGTTAATCGCAGATAACAAAAAAGTCGTCTCTTGAGCTTAAATTAGCTGCCTAACATAGGGGAATTATGATAAATTTGAACTATATTTTTTTGTTTTAACAAGGATTTTACTGATGATTAAACAATGTATTTTGATAGCAAGTGCATTAATGGTGGGTGTTTTTTCGTCTTCGTTAATGGCGCACGAAGGACATGAACACGATAGTGTTGTTGCGCAGCTACAAGTAACACATGCGCAAGTAAGAGAGTTTTTGCCGGCAACCAAAGCGAGTGTGGCTTACTTTAGTATTAAAAACCACAGCAATGTACCAGCAACGTTGACTAAAGCGACAATTGATGGCCTAGGGCGTGTTGAAATTCATGAGCACGTTCACGCTGACGGTATGATGAAAATGCAAAAAGTCGAATCATTGCTTATTAAAGCTCACCAACAACTCGATTTTAAGCCAGGCAGCTATCATTTAATGGTGTTTGAACCACAAGAACCGTTAAAAGTAGGTCAAGAACGTAAACTCACGCTATATTTTGAAGACGGGAACCGAGTATTTACCAATGCAAAAGTCGTTTCGTTAGCCTCACAAGCAGAGCCGGTAAAAGCATCGAAAGATCATAGTCATCATTAGGAGGATAAATGTCACAGCATAAAGGAAAAATAATAACGGCACTGGTACTGTTATTTGTCGTGTTTTACGCCATTGCAGTGTACTGGAGTATAGAGCCTTCACGTTTTGATGTTGTGCAAAATGCTAAGCAACAAGCGCAGCAACGCAGTGAAAAACTAGTCACAGGTTATGTAACAACTTCAACACTCATCACTGTAGCTGATACGCTTTTAACTAAATCAGGCGGTTACTTATCAAATGATGTGCTACCACCGAGCGTAATAATGGACAATATGCCGGCCTGGGAGTATGGTGCGCTGGAAATGGTGCGTGATTTAGCGTTGTCTATGCGAAAAGATTTTAGCCGCTCACAATCGCAATCAACTGAACACGAAGCGCTCAAAAAAGCTCAGCCACAATTTAATATCAGCTCTGAAGCATGGGCATGGCCAAGTGCTGAGGGTGAATACCAAAAAGGAATTGATTATTTAATGGTATATCGTTCTCAAATAGCCAATCAGCATGAGCGCGATAGCCAATTTTACTCTCGTGCAGATAACCTACGCAGTTGGTTAAAAGAAGCTGAAAAGCGTTTAGGCAGCTTAAGTCAGCGTTTAAGTGCAAGCGTGGGTCAAGATAAGGTTAACACTGACCTCGCCGGTAACTCTTCAAATACACAGGCCACCTATACGCCTTTACAACAACAAATAAAAACATCATGGTGGGAAATTGATGATGTATTTTATGAGTCACGTGGGGCCACTTGGGCTTTACTGCACTTTTTACAGGCGGTTGAATATGATTTTGCCGATGTGCTTGATAAAAAGAACGCCCGTGTCAGCTTGCAACAAATTATTCGCGAGCTTGAAGCAACCCAAGAAACGGTATGGAGCCCAATGATTTTAAACGGTAATGGATTTGGTTATGTCGCCAACCATTCACTTGTTATGGCAAATTATATTTCTAGAGCCAATGCGGCACTAATTGAACTTAGCGAATTATTAGCGCAAGGATAAAAAATGAAAAAGTATTGTATAGCAGCAGCCTTATCAATGGCATGTTTAGCCCCTGTAGCACAAGCCGACACTGTATTGGGTTTATATGTAGGGGTTGATGGTTGGAAAGCAGATAATGACGGGAGCTTTTCTGATAATAATAACGCCCTGCAAAACTTCAACTTTGAAGATGAAACCTTTGTCAGTTATTACGCTGCGCTTGAGCACCCAGTGCCATTAGTGCCAAACTTAAAGTTAAAATACACTGAGCTTGAATTAAACGGTTCAACAGTGCTTGAAGACACATTTAGTTTTAACGGTACTGATTATATTGTTGGCACTGATGTTAATTCAGTGACTGACTTATCGCACATTGATTATATTCTTTACTACGAGATTTTTGATAACGATTTAATCTCAATTGATTTAGGTCTTAATGCTAAGCAGTTTGATGGTGAGCTTGTTGTAACAGGTACATCACAACAAGGTGGCGCTAACTTTACTGAAATCGAAGAGTTCTCTGGTGTTGTGCCGTTAGTATATGGACGTTTTGAAGCGGGTTTACCATTTAGTGGTTTAAGTGTTTTTGCTGAAGGCAGCTTTTTAGCCATCGATGACAGCAAAGTACAAGATTATCAAATGGGTATTGCTTGGGAATTTATTGATAACTTAGCCGTCGATGTTGCGGTTAAAGCGGGCTACCGTTCAATGACTTTAGAGCTTGATGATGTTGATGATATTAATACTAATATTGATGCATCAGGGCCGTTTGCCGGTATTCAAGTTCACTTTTAATTAAAGTTTTATTTTGAGCCACCTTGTGTGGCTCTTATTTTTAAAAGCTAACACACGCTTTTATTATTAGTCATCTTTGTTTGCTATTTTAAAGAATGCCAAACTAATTCAAATTCCCCTTCAAATGCTGAACCAATTAACTGTTTGTACACCTTGTTAATTGGGTAGTTCATTAATCTAAACAGTTCATCACCTGTTTGAGTAAACTTATAATAGCTAAGCACCAAATCGTTACTTTTTGCTTTTAAGGTTAATTTTTGTGATAAAAAGGAAAGGGTGATCTCTTGTCCTACTTTTAATGCCGCTGACTCTATTTCTTTACGATACAGCAAGTTTAAATCCATTAAAGTTAGTACGTCTGGAAAGCTCACGCCGCTTTTACCTATGCTTAATGACACTTTATTGCCTTTACCTAGTAAATCAAATAACGAGGGTTTTTTGTAATACCCCAAGAATATTAGGTGGCTGCTATCCTTTTCGTTATACCCAGAAATAGACACGCACTTTCTTAATGAATCGGCTTCGCGCTGGGTCATGTGCTTGAGTGTTTGTAAACTTTTAATAGAAAAAGTACCTGGGCTAATGGTTTCGCCAGTAAAAATTTTTGCCCACAACACTTGCATAGATTGATTTGAGGTATCTTCACATAAGGCTATAAAGTGCTCTACCCAATCAGCATCGGGCTGTTTGGCGCAAGCAACATCAGGACAAAACTCCATTGCTAAGGCTAAAATAGTCTCAATATTTTGTTGCTGTTTAATCAGTAGTAAGTCTTGTCTTTTTTGAGCACGCGCTAAAATTGAATGCTCGCTATTAATACTATAAAGCGATTTGGCTTTACCTTGAGGATTATAGGTTTTTTCATCAATGGCAGGCGTATTACTCACTTTTGTGACCGAGTAACCTAGCAGTGACTCAATAATATTGGCAAGTTTAATCCTGGCTTGTGCGGTTTTGACTGTCATGGCTTTCCATTATTGCTTGTGCATCACTGAGTTGAGCGACCGTTTTTAAGTTATTTAGCCCTAGGGTCACTATATTACCTAATATATTTTCAGCAAATATAGCAACGTACCCAGAAATAAGCGGCATCGTTGCTTGTCCTTCTATATGCCACGTGACGGTTTTTGTGTGCGGGCTAAATAGCAATTTGCTAGTGATAATATGCTCTTGATTAAATAACACACTAAATACAACTTCATTATCGCTTAATGACGATATTGTCATTTCGCCTTTGCCCCATTTACCTTCCCAAGATTGGTAGGCTCCTGCGCCAGAGCTCGGTTCTCCAATATTAAACTTAATATTAGGGTCTATTTGTTGCCACGGCGACCATTTATACCACTGGGTAAAGTCCTCAACTAATGACTTTATTACGGGAGCGCGTGCGTTAATCTTTATACTTTTTTGCACATGATAATTTTGTGGTAACAATAATCCAACGACAACAAAAACCAGGAGTAAAATGATTGAAAACTGCATTATTTTTTTAAGTAGTTTAATAGGTATTCCTCATCTATTTTAATTTACAGCGTCTATCAATTATTAATTATTTAATAGTTTAACGAAGTCGCGGTTGCTTTTGATCTATTTTATCTACCTTGTATTATTCCAAAAGCAGACATTAGCCGTAATAAGTTTAGATGATTTATTAGTTTTAGTAATGCCATAAAGGTAAACAATTTTTAATCAGCGCTTTCATTTTGTGCTATATCAACGGGGATGTCGATAGGGTATAATTCGCGCCTTTTGTTATTGAACGGCCAATTTTATGAGCACATTAAAAGCTGAACGCGCCTTATTCTCATACCCCAAGTATTGGGCTGAGTGTTATGGCACAGCTCCATTTTTACCAACAACACGCGAAGAAATGGACGCGCTTGGCTGGGATAGCTGCGATATTATTATTATTAGCGGTGATGCTTATGTAGACCATCCTAGTTTTGGGATGGCCGTAATTGGCCGAGTGCTAGAAGCGCAAGGTTTTAGAGTGGGTATTATTGCTCAACCAGATTGGAACTCTAAAGATGCGTTTATGGCATTGGGTAAGCCTAACTTATTTTTTGGTATTACAGCCGGTAATATGGACTCGATGATCAATCGTTACACCGCTGAAAAACGAATGCGCCATGATGACGCATACACACCAGGAAATGTCGGCGGTAAACGCCCAGATCGCGCAGTGATCATTTATTCACAACGCTGTCGTGAAGCCTACAAAGATGTGCCATTAGTGTTAGGGGGCATTGAAGCCAGTCTGCGCCGTATTGCTCATTATGATTACTGGCAAGAAAAAGTACGTCGTAGCGTATTATTTGACGCTAAAGGCGATATTTTAATTTATGGTAATGCCGAACGCCCGTTAGTTGAAGTAGCGCATCGTATCGCTGCCGGTGAAACCATCGATACCATACAGGATGTTAGAGGCACGGCAGTTATTCGTAAAGAGCCTTTACCTGGTTGGCGTGGCAGTGACTCAACAGCCATTGATAAAATTGGTAAAATAGACCCTATTCCTAATCCTTATGGCGCGGATGATGTGGGCTGTGCTAAATCAGAATTTAAGCAAGCCGGCATCGATTTACAAGCAGAAGCTGCAAAACCAATTACCATCCAGCCTGCTCGTCCTAAGCCGTGGGAAAAAACTTACGTTAAACTGCCGGCATTTGAGCAGGTTAGCGTTAATAAGCCTTTGTATGCCCATGCATCACGTATTTTACATCAAGAAACCAACCCAGGTTGTGCAAGGGCGTTATTTCAGCGTCATGGCGATCGTTCTATTTGGGTGAATCCGCCGGCTTATCCGCTTGAAACTCAGGAAATGGATGACGTGTTTGGTTTACCTTACCAGCGTATACCACATCCAAGTTATGGCGATGATAAAATCCCTGCTTACGATATGATTAAAACGTCGGTAAATATTATGCGCGGCTGTTTTGGCGGCTGTTCGTTTTGTTCTATTACCGAGCATGAGGGGCGCATAATACAAAGCCGTTCTCAAGAATCGATTATCGAAGAAATTGAACAAATTAGAGATAAAGTGCCGGGCTTTACGGGGGTTATTTCTGATTTAGGTGGGCCAACTGCAAATATGTACAAACTGCGTTGTACCAGCAAAAAAGCAGAGAGTACGTGCCGTCGCTTGTCGTGTGTGTATCCTGATATTTGTAAGCATATGGATACCGATCACACACCCACTATCGACTTATATAAAAAGGCGCGTGAGGTTAAAGGGATCAAAAAGATCTTAATTGCTTCGGGCGTGCGTTATGACCTTGCAGTACGTGATCCTCGTTACGTTAAAGAGCTAGTAACCCATCATGTTGGTGGATATTTAAAAATAGCACCCGAGCACACAGAAGACGGCCCATTATCAAAAATGATGAAGCCGGGTATGGGCGCCTATGATGAATTTAAAGCGTTATTTGATAAGTACTCAAAAGAAGCGGGTAAAAAGCAGTATTTAATTCCATACTTTATTTCTGCTCACCCGGGGACTAAAGATGAAGACATGGTAAACATGGCTTTGTGGCTGAAATCGAATGATTTTAAGCTTGATCAGGTACAAAACTTTTATCCATCACCGATGGCCAACGCTACCACCATTTACCACACAGAAATGAACTCGCTTCGTAATATTAAAAATAATACTGAGCAAGTTGCTGTGCCTAAGGGAGCGCGCCAACGTCGTTTGCATAAAGCAATTTTACGCTATCACGATCCTGCCGGTTGGCCAATGATCCGCGAAGCCCTGCGTAACATGGGCAAAGCCAAGCTTATTGGTAAAGGTCCAAATTGTTTAGTGCCAGAAGAAGGCCGAGATGAAAGGCAAACCAAACGCGGTAAAGGCAATAAGGGCGGTCGTCCTGCGCTGACTCGTCATACTGGCTTTAGCCAGTTTAAAAAAGCCAACACTAAGCCTAAGGTAGGTGGTAATCGCCAGCGCGCTAAGTAGCCTTAACTTATGTAAAGTAACTATCGGCTTAAACAAAAACACCGAGTATTGATGCGGTGTTTTTGTTTATAAAAAGATTAAATCAATAACCAAGTCGCAGTACCTAAGAAGGCAAATATACCAACAATATCAGTTACCGTGGTTAGTACCACACTGCCTGCAAGTGCTGGATCTATTTTCATTTTTTTAAGCAATAGTGGGATACTAGCACCCGCAATACCTGCTGCAACTAAATTCATAAACATAGCAAACGCTAAAACACCACCGAGTTTGAAATCCCATTGCCAAAGCGCAACAACACCGGCAATTAGGATAGACCAAACCATACCATTAATCGCACCGATAGCGAGTTCTTTTAATAATAAAAAACGTTGGTTAGTTTGGTTGATATGACCCACCGCGATACCGCGAATAACCAAAGTTAAGGTTTGGCTGCCTGCAACCCCACCCATTGACGGGACAATGCCATTGAGCACAGCAAGAATTGGTAATATAGCTAAGGTGTTTTCAAAAAAGCTCGCCACAATTGCAGCCAGCAATGCAGTTAGTAAGTTTACACCCAGCCAAATTGAGCGCTTTTTAGAGCTTTTCAACACAGGTGCAAAGGTATCTTCTTCATCATCTAAACCCGCTAAACCCAGTAAACTGTGCTCAGCGTCTTCACGAATAACATCAACGATATCATCAATGGTGATCCGCCCAAGCAAGTGTGCGTTGTCATCAACAACCGGTGCCGATATCCAGTTATGACGCTCAAACAATTGTGCAACTTCGCTCTCATCCATTGAAATAGGAATAGACTCACAGTCTTCATCCATTAACTCATGAACAATTTTTTCAGGGGGATTAGTTAATAAAGTACTCAGCGATAGGGCGCCTAAAAAGCAGTTATTTTCATCAACCACATATAAGTCATCTGTACCCTCAGGTAATTCGCCGCGTAAGCGAATATAACGCAGTACCACATCTAGAGTCACATCGGGGCGAATAGTAACGGTATCGATATTCATCAATGCGCCAGCAGAGCGCTCTTGATACGATAAAGCCTGCGTTGCACGTTCTCTATCTTGAATATCCATAGCGCTAACAACATCTTTATAAACGGTGTCAGGTAGGCTACGTAGTACTTCCCCTAAGTCATCATGGCCCATGTCTTCGGTTGCGGCAGCAATGTGCTCGGGTGCCATTTGCGCAATAATGCCCAAACGTACATCTTCAGACAGCTCTTCAAGCACATCACCTTGTACATCAGGATCAACAAGCTGCCAGAGCATACGGCGAATTTTATGCGGGGATGATTCTAAAAGAAGTGCGGTATCACAAGGCGCCGTTTTTGCCAGCATGCGTCTAACTTGAACAAATTGACCACTATTTAGTGACTTAGTCACCTGTTTTAGTTGTTGTAGTGGAATATCTTGTTCTAAAGCTTCAGGCATTGGCGTCCTTAATTAAATTGTATTACATGCTGGAAGGGTATAAATGCTATTCAATTTTAGTTTATCTTACTTTATGTGAGCAAACTAACTCAACCACTATTAACCTAAGCTTAGGATGATGAGTTAATAATGAACTTTTTTATTCTTGCTCATTAAATCGTTGGTCGATGAGTTCACCTATTGCGCTAAGTGCAGGCTCAGCGTCGGGGCCTTCGCATACCACCTTAACTTCTTTGCCTTGGCTGCTTTCGAGTAACATAAGTGCCAGCACGCTATCGCCAGCGGCTTGTTTGTCATCTTGAAATAAAGTGATTGTGGCATCAAATTGCACAGAAAGCTGAGCTAATACTGTCGCCGCTCTAGCGTGTAATCCTAATTTGTTTTTTATTAAAAATGTATTTTCTAACCGCATGACATGTTCTCGCAAGCTTTGATTTTATTCTTGTTCTCGGTGGCGAATTTTTACATTAGGATGACTCATTGCAAAGCTTTCACCAATGGTTTGCGCTAAATAAACAGAGCGGTGTTGCCCACCGGTACAGCCAATTGCAATGGTTAAGTAGCTGCGGTTATTTCGTTCTAAATGCGGCAGCCATGTTTGCACAAATGTTTGAATTTGCCATGTAAATTTTTGCACTATGCTGTGACTTGCTAGGTAGTCTTTTACTGGTTGATCCAGCCCCGTAAGTGGCTTAAGTTCAGGCTCCCAATGCGGGTTTGGTAAAAAACGGGCATCGAATACGTAATCTGCTTCTTTAGGGATGCCGTGTTTAAAACCAAATGACTCAAAGGTAATGATCAGTTGTTTATCTTTTTTTCCGAGTATTTTTTCACGAATAGATTCAGCAAGCTGATGCACACTTAAATCTGTGGTATCAATCATATAATCAGCACGATTAATCAATACATCAAGCAGTTGTTTTTCTTTTTTTATGGCTAAATCAAGCGGCAAAGAATCAATAGATAAAGGGTGGAGACGTCGCGTTTCTGAAAAACGTTTTATTAATGTTTGATCGTCACTGTCTAAATAAAATACCGTTGGTTTAGTAAAACCAGGTAAATATTCGAGTATTTCATTAAATTGCTGTTGCTCTTTAGGTAGATTACGCACATCAACACTCACAGCAATTTTATTATAACTGTCGGAAACGCTGCGCACTAATGATGGTAATAAATTAAGAGGAATATTGTCTACACAATAATAACCTAAGTCTTCCACAACGCGTAACGCCACAGATTTACCTGACCCTGAGCGACCGCTTATAATTATTAATTCCATTTATCACCTTTCTTTATTACTACGATTGACTGACGATAACCTGATACAGTTCGCTATCCGATTTGGCGGCGCGTAACTGTTTACAAAATTCTTTATCATTGAGCTTATCAGCAATCGTGGCTAGCATCTTCAAATGCTGCTGATTATCGCCATCGGGAACAATTAACGCGACAAAAATGTCAACCGGTCGGTTATCAATCGCATCAAAATTAATAGCTGTTTCGCTCACTAAAATCAAAGCAAGGGGCTCTTGAGCTCCACTCATGCGACCATGTGGAATAGCAATGCCTCGGCCAATGCCTGTACTTCCAAGCTTTTCTCTTGCAGTTAATGCATTAAGAATATCTTGTTGTGTTAAATAGGGCAGCTTATTGTGAGCCAATTCACTGATAAATTCTAAAATTCTTTTTTTACTATTAAAAAGGACCGCAGCTTTACTGCAGTCCTGACAGATAAGTGAGCTTAGTTTCATAGTGTTAGTGTCGAGCAAGTTTCTCTTTGTGTTTAATTACTTGACGATCTAGCTTGTCAATGAGCGAGTCTATAGCGGCATACATATCTTGATGCTCAGTAGAGGCAAAAATCTCAGCGCCACTAACATGAACGGTTGCTTCAGCTTTTTGGTTTAGTTTTTCTACATCGAGAATAACGTGCACATTCGTTATGTGATCAGTGTGCCTCTGTAACTTCGAAAATTTACTATTTACGTAGTCTCTAAGCGAGTCGGTAATATCTACATGGCGACCAGTTAAATTCAGTTGCATAAACATTTTCCTCTTTGTTGTACGCCTTAAATCAAACTTTTACGTTGATTAGACGGGGGAATAGCTAGAGATTCGCGATATTTTGCAATGGTTCTCCTCGCTACTTTAATTCCTTGCTCTGCCAATATATCTGCAATTTTACTATCACTCAATGGTTTAGCTGAGTTTTCTGCAGCGATTAATTTTTTAATTAATGCACGTATTGCTGTTGATGAACATTCGCCACCATTTTCAGTACTTACATGGCTTGAAAAGAAATATTTAAGCTCAAAAATGCCACGTGGTGTATGCATGTATTTTTGCGTAGTAACACGCGATATAGTCGACTCATGCATTTCCACCATTTCAGCCACATCGTTAAGCACCATAGGCTTCATAGCCTCAGGACCGTGTTCAAAAAAGGCCTGTTGCTGCTGCACAATACAGTTGGTTACTTTAAGTAGCGTGTCATTTCTACTTTCTAAGCTTTTTATAAACCATTTAGCCTCTTGTAAGTGCGAGCGAATAAACTGGCTATCACCACTTGATTTAACCGTACGCGACATAGCTGCATATTGGCTATTTACTCTGATCTTAGGCATGCTATCTGGGTTTAATTCAACTACCCAACGACCTTTAACTTTTTTAACCGACACATCAGGAATAACGTATTCAGACTCTTCTCTGACAATAGTGTCTGCCGGTTTTGGGCTGAGCGTATGAATCAACGTCATGATTTCTTTAAGCTCATCTTCTTTAAGCTTTGTTTTTTTCATTAACGTGCGATAGTCACGTGCAGCAAGTAAATCAATATGATCGGTTAAGATCATTTTTGTTTCGTTTAAAAAAGGTGTGTCTTTATCAAATTGATTTAGCTGAATACACAAGCACTCTTGTAAACTACGCGCGGCTATTCCCACTGGATCAAATAGTTGAATACGCTTTAGTACCGCTTCTATTTCGTCAAGTTCAACTTCATCTTCGCCGTCGTTTTCTTGGTTAAAGCTTTCTAATATTTCTTCACAGCTAAGGGTTAGAATCCCTGAGTCGTCTACAGCTTCTACAATTGCAATAGCTATCGCTTCATCGGTAGGACTAAACGGCGTCAGTTGAAGTTGCCACATTAAATACTCATGCAGCGTTTCAGTCGAAGAGCCTTGATAAATAGATTCATCTTCTGGCATTGGGCCCGATGAAGAGGCAGGCGCAGCGCTCATATATTCATCCCAAGTAACATCCATAGCCATATCATCGCTAATAGTGTCTTTGGTCATTGCTTCGCCGCTATCTTGCTCATACTCGCTAGGTTTATCGTCAGCTGAGGCACTTAGCGTTAAGTCATCGTTATCGGCTTTTTGTTCGTTTTTACCTGCAGTGTCTTCGCTGTAATCGTGTTCTTCAACTTCAAGCAAGGGGTTGCTATCGAGCGCTTCTTGAATTTCTTGCTGGAGATCCAATGTACTGAGTTGCAATAAGCGAATTGCTTGTTGCAACTGTGGAGTCATTGTAAGTTGCTGGCCCATGCGCAGCTGTAATGATTGCCTCATGTATCTCTAACAATCCTTTTAAATTATTATAATTAATATTAGCAGATGCTTAGTGTAATAACACACATATTAGAGCTTGAACTGCTCGCCTAAATAAACATCGCGTACTGTTTTATCGTTTAATACATATTCTGGAGTGCCTGATGCAATTAACTCTCCATGAGAAACTATGTAGGCTTTTTCACAAACATCAAGAGTTTCGCGTACGTTGTGATCTGTGATAAGTACGCCAATTCCTCGGTTTTTAAGATGCTCTATAATCTTTTTAATATCTAATACTGAGATAGGATCAACCCCCGCAAAGGGTTCGTCTAAAAGGATAAATTTAGGGTTTGCTGCTAACGCGCGAGCAATTTCAACGCGGCGACGTTCACCACCTGATAAAGCCATACCTTGACTATCGCGGATATGCTGAATGCTAAATTCATCAAGTAAATTATTTAAGGTATCTTCGCGTTGTTGTTTATTTAATTCTTTACGTGTTTCTAAGATAGCCATTAAGTTTTGATAAACAGTCAGCTTTCTAAAAATAGACGACTCTTGCGGTAAATAACCAATCCCTAAACGCGCTCGGCTGTGCATCGGTAATAAAGTAATATCTTTATCATCAATTGATATTTTGCCTTTATCGCTAGGCACAAGGCCTACAATCATATAAAAAGTGGTGGTTTTACCTGCACCATTAGGGCCAAGTAACCCCACAATACTGCCAGCTTCAACCTCTAGGCCAACGTTTTTTACAACTTCACGACCTTTGTAGCTTTTAGCTAATAGCTCTGCTTTTAATGTGCTCATGGTTGACCTTTATCATCTTCTTTTTTATTTTCAACAGGGACTAAAATAGTGTGTACACGGTCTGTTGAGTTTTCGTCTTTTTCTGCGCTAATTAACTGCTGCTCGATATCGTAAGTGATACTTTTAGCTGTTATTTTTTGACCTGCTTGAGCAATGCTTGCATCGCCGATTAAGGTTAAAAAACGCAGCGACACATCGTAACGCACTTCATTAGCACTGGCGCTCATTATGGTGCCATCAGCTTGTGTTTCTTCAAAATATGCAGGGCTGCCTGTGGCAATTAATAACTGTTTGTTATCGCCTAGCTCATCGCGTTTATGCACTTCTAAACGGTCAGCTGTGATACGGCGATTACCATGAATAATTTCAACATTTTTCTCAAAAATGCCTACGTTTTCTTTTAATTGACCTTCTTGCTTATCTGCACTAATTGAAATTTGATTAGCAGCGGGGGCTTCAGCAGGTTCAGCGCCATTACTGTTAAAAGCAATTAATAGTGAGGGAACAATTAAAATTTTAAATAGGTTATTGGTCATAATATAGGGTTCGCGTATGGTTAATAAGTTTAATCACCTCGGTTTTTAAATCGGCCTCAAGGCCTTTACCTGTGATTTTTAAATTAGGTCCTGTAATAACGACAGGCTGCTGTGATTGCATGGTTAATAGTTTTATATCAACATTGATGGTCTGGGCGTTGATCGTATCGATCATGGCGTTATCTACTAAGTTTTGAGCGGTTACATTACCCTCTAACACCAGTTGACGGTCGTCGTAGAGGGTGGCTTCATCGGCGTTAATACGCCATGTTTGCTGCTCGTTGTATAAAGTGAATATAGGCTTTTCAAAAAAGGTAAAACCGAGTTGTTGATACAACTCCATTTTTACCGCAGTTACCTTATGGCTCACTTTACCTTGTTCATTATAAGCCGTTTGTTTTAGCTCAATAGCGGTATAATCAGGCTTAGCAATAACTTGTGTTTCTTCGCTTGCAGTAATATCAACCTTAGTAAAATAAGGATACCAGAGCCAAACCATACAGCTTATGAATAAAACGCTCAGTATAATGCGCGCTACATTCATGAACTCGTTCCTTGGCTAGTTAGTGGCTTGTTATTTTCGAGCATAAGTAAGTCTGTCAGCTCTCTTACCGCACCAAAACCGCCGGGCAGTTGGGTTACATAATGTGATAAACGTTTAATAAGTGGATGAGCATCGTTTACGGCAACCGCAAAACCGACTTGCTCCATTACTGGCATGTCTGGGCCATCATCACCTATATAAGCAATTTGCTCATCGCTAAGCGCTAATTTTTGTTTTAATTCTTGATAGGCTATGAGTTTGTCTTCTTGGCCTTGATATATATGTTGTACGGTTAAACTGCTCATACGTTGCTGCACTATATGAGAATGGCGCCCGGTGATCACGGCGACTTCAAAACCGCTGTTAATCAGGGCTTTGATACCAAATCCGTCTTTGGTGTTAAATGCTTTGAGTTCTTCACCTTGGTTTCCAAGGTAAATACGGCCATCAGAAAATACACCATCAATATCACAAATTAATAGCTTTACTTTTTTTGCGCGCGCCTTTGCATCATCACTTAGCGGTTGATAGAGATCTTCAAATTGCATTTATAGCACTCCGGCTTTAAGTAAGTCTTGCATATTTAGTGCGCCAATCGGTTGATTATGCTCATTAATTACAATTAAACCATTAATACGTTTTTGTTCCATAATATTTAACGCTTCAGCCGCGAGCATCTCTTGGGTGGCTGTAGTACACGACTTGGTCATCACAACATTAATTTCAGTGCTATGAATGTCAATACGTTGCTCTAAAATACGGCGTAAATCGCCATCGGTAAACAGGCCTGATAATTGCTGGTCACTATCAACAATAGCGGTCATGCCGAGTCCTTTGGCCGACATTTCAATTAAGGCATCTTTAATCGTTTGCGTCTCGTTAATGATAGGCGTATCAGCACCACTGTGCATAACATCTTTAAGAGTTAAGAGTAATCGCTTGCCTAAGCTACCACCAGGGTGCGATAGTGCAAAATCATCAGCAGTAAAGCCGCGTGCTTCTAATAATGCCACCGCCATGGCATCACCCATAGCGAGTGTGGCAGTGGTACTTGCAGTAGGTGCTAAGCCCAATGAGCAGGCTTCTTGTTCAACTTTAATACACACATGCACATTTGCCAATGTTGCCATGGTTGAGCCTTGGTTGCCTGTCATGGCAATCATTTTGGCACCAATGCGCTTTAATACTGGAATAATATTAAGTACTTCGCTGGTTTCACCAGAGTTTGAAATGAGGATAACCACGTCATTTGCTGTGATCATTCCTAAATCACCATGGCTTGCTTCACCCGGGTGAACAAAAAATGCGGGGCTGCCGGTACTGGCAAGAGTGGCGGCTATTTTGTTACCAATATGGCCTGATTTACCCATGCCAATAACAATAATACGACCTGAGCAGTCATACATTAATTGACAGGCTTGGTTAAAGCTTTCATTAACGTATTGTGTAATATCGCTGAGTGCTTGGCGTTCAATCTCTAGAACACGTAACCCTTGTTGAATAAAGTTTAGCGTTGACATGGGCTATCCTACTTGACTAAAAATATAACCTTGGTAAATCATAAATGCGACGATGAGCAAGCCACCTTCTATTCTATTGATACGTCTTTGACCTCTAAAGTTCAATGACATAGCAATTAGCGCCAAGGTTGCGCCAATCATAATAATAACATCACGGTTAGCAACCGAAGTATCGATAACCGATGGATTAATTAATCCTGCCAGCGGTAATACCGCTAAAATATTAAAAATATTCGAACCAACTATGTTACCCAGCGCTAAGTCATCTTCATTTTTAAGTACACCTGCAATTGAAGCTGCAAGTTCAGGTAAGCTGGTGCCTATAGCAATAATGGTCAAACCAATCACTAAGTCACTTAAGCCAAAATATTTTGCGATATCAACGGCTGAGCCAACTAAAAAGTGTGAACTAACCGGCAGTAAAATCATACCCACTACCAGCCAAAAAACAGCTTTTTTGGTTGGTACGTTGTCAGGTACTTCGTCACAGGCTTCGCTCACAAACGGATCGTCTTGGTTTTTAGCTCGCAGTGAGACAAAAATAAGTCCGCCAATAAAAACAACAAAGCCAAATAATAAGGCTGCACCTTCAAAAAATGAAAAATAGTTATCTGAAAAAATATACCAAGTTGCAATGGAGACCAGCAGTACCAGTGGAATTTCACGTTTTAACGTACTTGAAGATACTGATAAGGGTCTTAAAAGGGCGGTAATACCTAAAACTAATAAGATGTTAGTGATGTTTGAACCAACTGCATTACCCACGGCAGTATCGGTTTTATTTGCCAAAGCTGCTGAAGCCGATACCATCATTTCAGGCGCTGAAGAGCCCATAGCTACCACGGTTAAACCTACAATTAGCGTTGGCACGCCAAAGTTTTTAGCCAGTGCTGCTGCACCATAAACAAACCTGTCTGCACTCCATACGAGAGCCGCAAAACCAAGAATTAAAATGACAAACGAGGTAACCATTGTGATAAGCCAATTAATGTAAATTCAGATAGCGCGAATAGTAACAAAAGCCACCATAAAAGTATAAATAAAAGAATAAGGTGTAATACATTAGGCGGTTATTTTAAGTATTCTTTGGCGCTTTTTATATGAAATTTTAAGCCAAAGTTAAGGCTGCTTGAATCAATCTTATAACTGTTTTTGCGACACTATTACAAAATCTTACGAATTGTTTTTTCCATATTGGTTAAAAAACCCTTAAAATAGAAATATGAGAGAGTATTGTTATGGAGAGCGACTTGTCGCAATCAATAGTTGAAGTCAAGGATGTTACCTTTTCTAGAGGCGATAGGGTCATATATAAAAATATGAGCTTTGACGTACCTGAGGGTAAAATTACTGCCATTATGGGGCCAAGCGGAATTGGCAAAACCACGATGCTACGCCTAATAGGTGGCCAGCTTAAACCAGACTCCGGTGATATTTTATTTAAAAACGACAGCATTGTCGCTATGTCGCGCAAAGAACTCTACGCGGCACGTAAACGCATGAGTATGTTATTTCAAAGCGGTGCCTTATTTACTGATATGTCGGTGTTCGATAACATTGCATTCCCCATTCGAGAGCACACGCAACTCAGTGAAGATTTAATCCGTTTAGTGGTATTAATGAAACTACAAGCTGTTGGCTTACGTGGTGCTAAAGATTTAATGCCTTCAGAGTTATCTGGCGGTATGGCACGTCGTGCAGCTTTGGCTCGCTCTATAGCGCTTGATCCTGAACTTATTATGTATGATGAGCCTTTTGCAGGACAAGACCCTATTTCAATGGGGGTTTTAGTTAAGCTGATCAAATCTTTAAACGAAGTACTTGGCTTATCTTCTTTAATTGTCACGCACGATGTGACAGAAGTAATGAGTATTGCCGACCATGTTATTATTATTGCTGATCAAGGCGTTATTGGCAGTGGTACACCAGAGCAGATGCGAGAGCACGAATCACCACTTGTTCAACAGTTTTTAAAAGGGTTATCAGATGGTCCAGTGCCATTTCATTATCCAGCACAAACCTATGCAGATGAACTGTTAGGAGAGCAGCAGTAATGTTGGATTTACTACAAAAAATAGGCCACAAAACGCTGGGCCGATTTGCTGCACTGGGGCGTTCAACCCAAATGCTGGCAAGTGCGTTATGGCATGTACCCAATTTTAAAAAAGGCACACCTTTACTCGTGCGCCAATTATATATGGTTGGCTCACAGTCATTATTGATCATTGTTGTATCAGGATTGTTTATCGGCATGGTATTAGCCCTGCAAGGCTATACTGTTTTAGTTGATTATGGCGCTGAAGACAGCTTAGGCCCTTTAGTGGCACTCAGTTTATTACGTGAACTTGGGCCAGTAGTAACCGCATTATTATTTGCCGGTAGGGCAGGCAGTGCGTTAACCGCTGAAATTGGCTTAATGAAAGCCACCGAACAGTTATCATCGCTTGAGATGATGGCCATCGACCCGCTTAGGCGAATTATAGCGCCGCGGTTTTGGGCTGGTTTGATTAGTATGCCAATGTTGGCACTTATTTTTTCTGCTGTAGCTATTATTGGTGCTCATTTAGTGGGGGTTGATTGGCTAGGCGTTGATACGGGAAGTTTCTGGTCAATTATGCAATCTCAGGTGTCGTTTGAAAAAGACATACTAAACGGTTTAATTAAAAGTATCGTATTTGCGATTGTTGTTACCTGGATTGCGCTTTACAAAGGGTATGACTGTGTTCCCACATCAGAGGGGATCAGCAAGGCAACAACAGAGACAGTGGTGCACTCATCACTAGCGGTATTAGGTTTTGACTTTATTTTGACAGCGGTAATGTTTACCAGCTAATAGGGTATTAAATAATGAATTCACGGAAATTAGAAATTTTAGTTGGTTTTTTTGTAGCATTGGGCATTTTGGCATTTTCAATGCTGGCGCTTAAAGTGGCCAATTCAGGTATTAGCGGCTCAGGTGAAACCTACACATTGAACGCCAAGTTTGAAAATATAGGATCATTAAAAACACGTGCACCCATTAAGGTGGGCGGCGTTGTTATTGGTCGTGTAGAGTCAATTTATGTACACCCACAAGAGTTTTTACCAGTAGTAAATATGAGTATTGATGCGCAGTATTTGTGTCGTTTTTCGGACACTAGTTCCATCTCTATCTTAACCTCGGGTATTTTAGGTGAGCAATACTTAGGTATTAACCCTGTGATCGCATCAGATTCAGCTAAACAGCGATGCTTAGGCGAAGATGTAGCGAACAGCGAACAAGATCAAGCCATTGACGATTTATTTGGCGTTCAAAGTAAAGCATTAGCTAACGGCGATTCTATTACAGATACCAAGTCAGCATTGGTACTAGAAGAATTAATAGGCCAGTTTTTATTCAACCAAGGTAGTGAGTAATTATTATGTTGAAAACATTTTTAGCAAGTATCGCATTAGTAACTGTCGCGCTGGTACAAAGTGTACACGCCAGTGAAGTCAAATTGGCTGATCCTAATAAAATGGTACGTCAGGTTGCTGATAATACCTTTGAGCGTATTACCAAAGACCAGCCGTTAATAACCACTAATAAAGAGCATTTACGGGTCATCGTTGAAGAAGAACTGATGCCTTACATTGACTACAAATATGCTGCACTGAGAGTGTTAGGTAGCGAAGTATCTAAGGTACGCGCTATTACCGACAAAGCAGAAAAAGCAAAAGCAATTGAAGATATTCAGCGTTTTATTGGCGCGTTTAGAGAGTACCTTGTTGCCACTTATGCTGGCGTTTTTACCCAGTATACTAATCAACAAGTTGAATTTGCTGCCGAGCAGCCTTTTAAAGGCAAAGATGTGGTGGTGGTAAAAACCAAAATTGTAGAAGCCGGTAAGCCTGATATTAAAATTGATTTTAAAGTACGTGAAGATAGAAGTGGCGAATGGCGCGCTTACGATATGATTGCTGAAGGCATTAGCTTACTTGATGCAAAACAAAGTGAGCTTCAGGGCATTTTACGCCAACAAGGTATTGACCACGTTAGCGACCTGTTAGAGCAAAAAAGTAAGTTACCGGTTCAGTTTAGAGGCAGTGACACAAATGACTAAATTGGCAATCAGCCAAGTCGATGAACAGCATCTACGAGTCAGTGGTGAATTGACTCATAATTCAATTGGCAATGAACGGCTTCTGAATACCAAGCGACAAACTGAGCATAAAACCCTTTATTTTGACCTAAGTGAGGTGACAAGGGTTGACACAGCCGGCTTAGCTTGGTTAATTCACTCTTTTACAGAATTTAAGCAACAAGGCATTCGCCTTGAATTGCAAAACCCACCTGAACAACTGCAAAACCTTATGCAGTTAGGCCAGGTTACAACCCTATTTGAGTGAGAGTTATGGAAACGAGTCAAGTCGAAACATTATTACGCGACGAACTTCAGTTAGCTGAAGTACATGTAAAAGCCAACGGCAGTCATTATGAAGTAATTGCTGTCGGTGAATGCTTTGACGGATTAAGTCGTGTTAAAAAGCAACAGCTAGTATATGGGCCATTAATGAACACTATTTCAGACGGTACCATTCATGCTGTTTCTATCCGCGCTTTTACTCCGACAGAGTGGAAACGTGAGCAAAAATTAATTTTACCGCAATAAATAAGGCCCCTTAGATGGATCAATTTGTAATTCAAGGTGGCACTTCACTGGCTGGTGAAGTAACTATTTCTGGCGCTAAAAACGCAGCTCTTCCGATTCTATTTGCAGCTTTATTAGCTGATGGCAAAAGTACTTTTACTAACGTACCACATCTTCGCGATATCATTACGACCGAAGCCTTATTAAAAACGTTAGGCGCTGATGTTCAGTGGCAGGGCGATTCACTCATTATTGATGGTGCAACGGTAAATAGCACGTTAGCGCCTTATGACTTAGTAAAGCAAATGCGTGCGTCAGTGCTTGCACTTGGCCCTTTAGTCGCTCGATTTGGTGAGGCACAAGTATCCTTACCTGGTGGCTGTGCTATTGGTGCGCGCCCGGTTGATATTCATATTCAAGGCTTAGAGCGTATGGGCGCTCAAATAACCGTTGAAAACGGTTATATTAATGCCAAAGTAGATGGTCGCTTAAAAGGCGCTGAAGTTTTCATGGAAATGATTAGCGTAGGTGCTACTGAAAACTTACTGATGGCGGCAACGCTCGCCGAGGGTAAAACAGTACTAGAAAATGCTGCCCGCGAGCCAGAAATTATCGATTTAGCCAATTGCTTAATTGCTATGGGGGCTAAAATCAGTGGTGCGGGCTCAAGCCGTATTGAGATTGAAGGGGTTGAGCGTTTATCAGGTTGTGAACACCGCATATTACCGGATCGTATTGAAACAGGTACCTTTTTAGTGGCTGCAGCGATGGCTGGCGGCGAAGTACTATGTAAAATGACCGATTTTCATTCACTTGAGCCTGTAATAGAAAAACTACGTGCAACCAATGCGTTATTAGAAGTGCACGATGACAGTATTTATTTAGACATGCGAGGCCGAGAGCTTAAAGCGGTGAATATTAAAACTATGCCTCATCCAGGTTTTCCAACCGATATGCAAGCGCAGTTTACCGCATTAAATGTGGTGGCTAATGGTAGTGCGACGATTACCGAAACTATTTTTGAAAATCGTTTTATGCATGTGCCTGAGCTACAACGTATGGGCGCTAATATTCGCTTAGAAGGCAATACGGCCTTTTGTGGTGAAACAAAAAGCTTATCGGGTGCGCAGGTTATGGCAACCGATTTACGCGCATCGGCAAGTCTTATTCTAACGGGGATTGTGGCTCAAGGCGAAACGGTTGTTGATCGTATTTATCATGTAGATAGAGGCTATCAGCGTATTGAAGATAAACTCAGTGCGCTAGGTGCTAACATCAAACGTAAAAGCAATTAGTTATACTAATACAATTATTATTCTAATCCATAAAAAACGCGATGATCTATCGCGTTTTTTTATGTCTAATGCCAAAGTATAAATAAGCGCTTTATAGCTTGGTTTCAAGCTCTGCTACTTTTACCATTATTTTTTGTATTTCACCGTTACGGTAAAGCTCAAATTCAATTTCTTTCCCCGGTTCGGTACTGCCTATTTTTTTCAATACATTTTGTGGATTAGCCACTGAAAGCCCAGCAATTTTAATCACAATATCTTGCTCTTCTATACCCGCCTGCCATGCAGGACCTAAAGGGTCTAGGTTGGTAATACGCATGCCTGCAACGGGCGTTAAGCTATCATTGACCTCTTTACCTGTACTGTCTACCGCTGTGCCTTCAAAGCCCAAATAGCCGCGTACTACACGACCATGGCGAATAAGTTTGCCCATTACCTCTTTTGCCAAGGTGTAAGGCACCGCAAAAAAGATCCCTTGTATATTTAAGTTTTCACGGGTTTTAAACTGGGCAGAGGTGATCCCTACTAAATCGCCATTAGAATTTACCAGTGCACCACCAGAGTTACCTACGTTAATAGCAGCGTCCATTTGCAGTAAGTTATTGTAAGGACTATCGGTAATTTTTTGTTTACCGGTGGCGCTAATGATCCCCTGAGTAATGGTTTGCCCTAAGTTAAGTGGGTTTCCGATGGCTAATACTAAATCGCCTACACTCGAACTGTAGTTATCGTTAACGGGTATAACAGGCAGGTGATTGGCATTTATTTTTAATAATGCTAAGTCGGTAATAGTATCAAATCCAATGAGTTGCACATCAAAAAAACGTCTGCCGTCAGTAAGAATAACCAGTATTTGATCGGCATTATTGATCACATGGTAATTAGTCAAAATATAACCGTCAGGTGACATGATCACCCCAGAACCAAGCTCTTGCACCGTATTTTGGCGTTTATAGCGTGGCTCTTTAGAAATGCTTTCTGAAAAAATGGTGACAACCGATGGCGCTGCGCGCTTAACTGCATCAGAAAAGCTCAAATGACTTGCAGTCATTGCACTAGGTAGCGGCACGTTAGGTAGCAATGCAGTGCGCATGTTAGGGCTAAAAAAAACCACTAAAAAAGCAATGCCTAAACCGGCAAATAGAGGAGGAAGTACAAATTTTAGAAGTTTTAGCACGGTATTCTTATTGTTAGTGAGCAATCCCTTTATGATGGCACAAAAAAAATAACAGCGGCAAGTGCCGCTGTTACTTTTATTGTATTATTACTGAATTAATACAAAAATAGATTCACGTCCGCGTTTCACACCTAACACAATATTACCTTGAATATCTTCGATAATTTTGTTCATGTCGCGAATGCTTTCTACTCGTTGACGGTTTACTTGCACAATAACATCGCCTTCTTCAAGGCCAACCCGTGCTGATGGCGAACGAGGGTCTACAGAGGTCACCTCAATCCCTTTCATTTTGTTCTTCTTCACGTTTTCAAGCGTTGCACCTTGGAATGCTGGGTGTAACTCTTCGCCCGCAGCGGTAATGCCTGATGCACCATCTAGGGTTACTTCCACATTTTTAACTTTACCGTCACGGTAAATCCCCAATTGTACTTCGCGGCCTTCACCTAAGGTGGCAATTTTACTGCGTAGTTCATGGAAGCCACTAATTTCACTACCATTAATACTAATAATTACATCGCCTGCTTTAATTCCCGCTTTGCTGGCTGCAGTGTCATCCATTACCTGCATAACATAAGCCCCTTGTTTAACATCAAGCTGCTGTGCTTTAGCAAGACCTGCATCAAGAGGGCGGCCTGAAATACCTAACGAACCACGGCGTACTTCACCATGCTCTACAATTTGATCAACTAGGTTTTTCATCATATTTGACGGAATAGCAAAGCCAATCCCCACATTTCCGCCTGATGCACCTAAAATAGCGGTATTAATACCAATCAGCTCACCGTTTAAATTAACTAAAGCCCCACCTGAGTTACCTTGGTTTATCGCGGCATCGGTTTGAATGAAATCTTCGTAACCCTCAATATTTAAGCCACTGCGGCCTAATGCGCTAACAATACCTGAGGTAACCGTGTGGCTTAAACCAAAAGGGTTACCAATTGCGACGGCAAAATCACCGACACGTAAGTCATCTGAGTTAGCTAGCTTTACTGCGGTTAATTCATCTGCGTCTATTTGTAGTAGCGCAATATCAGACTCTTTATCGCTACCAATTTTTGTTGCTTCATATTCGCGGCCATCTTCAAGGGTGACCACCATTTTTTCAGCGTCTTGCACTACATGGTTGTTAGTAACGACATAACCTTTGTCAGCATCAATAATAACTCCTGAGCCTAAACCACTAAACTGGCGCTTTTGGCTACGTGGCTGCGGGTTGCCAAAAAAGAAATCGAGCGGGTCACCGCGTCGGCGAACCTCTTTAGAGCCTGAAACCTGAATACTCACTACACCTGGGGTAATTTGCTCAAGCATAGGGGCAAGTGTTGGTAATTGTTGACCATTAACGGCAACCGGCAATTTAGCAAACGAGGCGGTTGGACTTAGTAATAAGCTAGTAGATAAAATAGCAGCACTGATAAGTGATAATTTCATTTTCATAGTCAGGGTTTACTCCACTTAAAAAGCAAAAGGCTGCAATAAGCAGCCTCAAAAAAGTATATCAGTAAGATAAAACAACAAAGCTGTATACCCAATCAACCTCATGATGGGAGTTTCAGTTGGATTTAAATGCGATTTAGGCAAGGCATTGATTGTAAGTAATAGTGGTTCTATTATTAAAATCAATAACGCAGTATAAATCGCATTTAAACCAACCCATGGGGCATTTCACAGGAACAGGCTCTCGGTGTTGTGACTTTTTAAAAGGGACTACCATTTATGCAAAGTCACGCCTTGATAGCCAATCCCTGTGAAATGCTGAATTCTTCATCATGAGATTGATTGGGTATATTACTAAAGACTATGGGGTCAAAAAAAAGTTCATCAAGATGCTTTAGAAGTATTCACATCACCAGCAAATAATCCTGATTTACCCGACACATAATCAGCTGGTTGAGCATCGGCGTTTGAGCGATCTGAACTACGCTCTTTTAATGACGCTTGTAACTGCTCTGTGGTTTCTTTAGAGAAAAACGGTTCAGCAGGGGCTTTATTTCTGTCTTCAAGTAATAGTTGATTGGTTTCTTCAACATGGCTTAATAACTGGTCGTAGTTTTCTTTCATTTTGTTTACTAACTTACCAGTGTTCGCTAAATGGTCGGCAACATCTTGACGATACTGCTCAAGCGAATGCTTAGCTTGCTCTGCTTGTTGCTCTAACTCATCTTGTTTAAATTGTTTTTTAGTGACAAAGGCACCAACGAAAAATGCAGCAATAGCAACCACTATCACTAAACCTACCCATGTAAATGTACCCATAAATTCACCTCTATGCGAAAATAACTAAAAAAATTTAGTTCAATAATAATTCATACTAAGTCTAATATACCCTGAGTATTGATGCGTGTTAATATGCTTTACAAATTAAACTGTGTTTTAACTGTAAATAGATATGACTCCTTGGCAAACATACCAGCAAGACCTTCAACGCGATGACTTTGTACATGACGCAGCACAAGAAAATGCAGTTCGTCATTTACAGCGTTTATACGACGATTTAACACAAGCAAAACCACAATCTAAAGGCTTTTTTGCAAAGCTTTTTAATAAAGCAGAGCCAGCTCCCATTAAAGGTTTATACTTTTGGGGTGGCGTAGGCCGTGGTAAAACTTACCTTGTTGATACTTTTTACGAAGCTTTACCGAGCGATAGAAAAATGCGAATGCATTTTCACCGCTTTATGCACCGAGTACACGACGAGCTTAAAAAGTTAAACAACACAGCAAACCCATTAGAAACAGTTGCCGATATTTTTAAAGCAGAAACAGACATAATTTGTTTTGATGAGTTTTTTGTACAAGACATTACCGATGCCATGCTGCTCGGTGGTTTAATGGAAGCGCTATTTGCTCGTGGTATTGTGTTGGTTGCAACCTCTAATATTATACCTGATGATTTATACCGCAATGGCTTACAACGCGCTCGTTTTTTACCGGCTATTGCCTTAGTGAATAAGCATACTGAAATAGTTAATGTAGATTCCGGTGTTGATTACCGGTTACGTACACTGGAACAAGCAGAAATTTTTCACAGCCCGCTTGATGAGCAAGCTGATAAAAACCTATTTGAATACTTTGATAAGCTCTCCCCTGAGGCCGGTAAAGTAGACACCCCAATTGAAATAGAAGGGCGGATGATCAAAACCCGTAAGGTGTCTGATTGCATCGTTATGTTTGAATTTAGCGAACTGTGTGAAACCGCGCGTAGCCAAGTGGATTACATGGAAATAAGCCGATTATATAACACGGTGATTTTATCAAACGTAAAACAGCTTGGACAAAATAATGATGATGCAGCAAGGCGTTTTATTGCGTTGGTAGATGAGTTTTATGAGCGCAATGTGACGTTAATTATCTCTGCAGAAAAACCCATTACCGAGCTCTATACACAAGGCAATTTAAACTTTGAATTTAAACGCTGTATTAGTCGCCTGCAAGAAATGCAATCGTTAGAATATTTAGCCCGAGAGCATTTAGCTTAAAATACGAAGGTTAGCGGGCGACGGGCTGCGCGTCTCGAGCAAAACACCTAACTTCTAAATAAAAAAACCTTGCGATGTTAACCACAAGGTTTTTTTATTTCTCGAACCTCGAACCTCGAACCTCGAACCTCGAACCTCGAACCTCGAACCTCGACCTATCTCATGGTAACAAATTCTTCCGACCCTGTTGGGTGTAGTGCTACAACCGCATCAAAATCGGCTTTAGTCGCGCCCATTTTCATGGCGACAGCAAAGCCCTGAATCATTTCATCAACGGTGAAACCGATACCGTGTAAGCCCACAACTTTTTCATCATCGCCTGCACACACAAGCATCATGTTACATGCTTGGCGATGCTGAGTAACTGCGGTGTACATAGCCGCAAAGCTTGATTTATATACTTTTACATTTTCTTCGCCGTACTGAGAAATTGCCTCTTGCTCAGTTAAGCCAATGGTGCCGATAGGTGGATGGCTAAATACCACGGTTGGTACTAGGCTGTAGTCCATTTTCAAATCGTTCGGCAATTCTTTATTGAATAAACGCTCCGATAGAGTACGACCCGCTTTTACAGCAACAGGTGTAAGCTCAATACCATTTTCGATAATATCACCCACAGCGTATACATTTTTAGCCGTGGTGTTTTGGTATTCATCTACTTTTACATAGCCGCTTTCGTTTACTTCAACGCCTGCTGCAGCAAGGTTAATTTTATCGGTTGTAGGTGTACGACCAATCGCCCAAATAACCTGATCAACATTTTCGCTGTAACCGTTTTCAAAATGAATAGTTAAGCTGCCATCAGCCTCTTTTACCACCTCTTTTGGCGAACACTCAGTGTGCAGAGTAGGGCCTTCTTTTGCCATAATATCAACCAGTGTGTCGATAATGTATGGGTCAAAGGTGCGCAGCGGCTTGCTCTTACGAACAAATAAATGGGTTTGTGTCCCTAGGCTGTGTAGCACACCAGCGATTTCTACGGCAATGTAACCGGCACCAACAACGGCAACACGCTTAGGTTGTTCGTTCAGCTCAAAAAAGCCGTTTGAATCAATACCGTGTTCAGCACCTGGAATGTTAGGAATAGTAGGGCGTCCGCCTACGGCAACTAAAATGTGATCAGCAGTGTAATGCTCACCATTTACTTCAACGGTTTTACTATCCACAAATTTTGCAAAGCCTTTGATCACAGTTACGCCATTTTTAGCTAAACCATTATCATAGCCTTTGTGAATGCGGCCAATATAGGCTTCACGGCTTTCTACTAGCTTTGACCAGTCAAAGCCTTTAACTTCAACATCAAAACCGTAATCAGGAGCATAAAGATTAATTGCTTCAGCAACTTGAGCGCCATGCCACATTACTTTTTTAGGAACACACCCTACGTTTACGCAGGTGCCACCCATGTGTTTAGCTTCAATTAATGCTACTTTTGCGCCACGCATTGCTGCACGGTTAGCTGATGCAATACCACCACTACCGCCACCAATTGCAATGTAATCAAAATGCTGAGCCATGTTTAATCCTCTAAATATTAATTTAACTTTTCTGTGCCGATGATAGCATATGCGATGAGCAAGTCACTTGTTCGGGGCTGCTAAAATCTATCAAACATCCTTCATCAAACGAAAGATATGCTATTTCAGATCAAGCTGCTAGGTGATCATTTACAGATACACACTCGTTAACTAGTAAAGTAGGTTTGCCCTTGTATTTACGTATTTTGCCCCAACTTAAATTTTTATATTTTGCATAAACCGAGAATCACTATGACCAATGCACATACTAATCCCCTAATCGGGCTTGAAGGTTTACCGCCTTTTTCAAAAATAAAGCCAGAGCATGTTGTCCCGGCACTAAAAAAAGGTATTGAGCACTGTCGCAGTGCAATTGATGATGTATTAGCAAAGCAATCATACACATGGGAAGATTTAGTATTACCCCTTGAAGAAGCTGACGATAAACTATCGCGATTGTTTTCACCGGTATCGCATTTGAACTCAGTAATGAATAATGATGAACTTCGCGAAGCCTACGAGCAATGTTTACCGCTTATTTCTGAATACTCGACTTTTGTTGGTCAGCACCAAGGTTTGTATGAGGCTTACAACGCACTTTATAACAGTGACGAATTTAAAACACTCACTACTGCCCAGCAAAAAACCATTACTAACGCATTGCGTGACTTTAAGCTTTCAGGCATTGCACTAAATCCTGAGCAGCAAAAACGCTACGGTGAAATTAGTGCGCGTTTATCAGAGCTTGCCTCAAAATTTGGTAATAATGTGATGGATGCCACGCTTGCATGGCATAAGCATATTACCGATGAAAGCCAATTGGCTGGTTTACCAGAATCAGCGCTTGCATTAGCGGCCGATACAGCAAAAAGTAAAGAGCTAGATGGCTGGGTATTTACCCTAGATTTCCCTTCATATTTGCCGATTATGACCTATGCAGATAATCGTGAACTTCGCAAAGAAACATACACCGCGTTTTCTACCCGTGCATCCGATCAAGGCCCTAATGCGGGAGAGTTTGATAACTCAGCCATAATGAGCGAAGAACTTGCACTGCGTCATGAGTTAGCACAATTACTTGGCTTTAATAACTACGCTGAAAAATCGTTGGCTACAAAAATGGCAGAATCACCCGGGCAGGTATTCTCATTTTTAGAAGACTTAGCCGCTAAGTCTAAACCACAAGCAGAGCAAGAACTTAAAGAGCTGCAACAATACGCAGAGCTAAAGCATGGTATTAGTGAACTGCAGGCGTGGGATTTTGGTTATTACAGTGAAAAACTAAAGCAAGAAAAGTACGCGATTTCAGATGAAGTCCTTCGCCCGTACTTCCCAGCAAATAAAGTACTGAGTGGCTTATTTGAAACGGTTAATCGCCTATTTGGCATTACTGTAAAAGAAGTCGCTGATTTTGATAGCTACCATAAAGATGTACGCTTTTTTGAAATTTATGACAGCAATAACACTTTACGTGGTCGTTTTTACTTAGATTTGTATGCGCGCGATCACAAGCGTGGTGGTGCGTGGATGGATGACTGTATGGGTCGAAAAGTGCGCGCAAATGGCGAGCTACAAACACCGGTTGCTTACCTAGTCTGTAACTTTAATAAAGCGATTGGCGATAAGCCGGCGTTATTTACCCATAATGAAGTAACCACACTGTTTCATGAGTTTGGTCACGGTATTCATCATATGCTTACCCAAGTAGATGCAGCCCCCGTTGCTGGTATTAATGGGGTAGCGTGGGATGCTGTTGAGTTGCCAAGCCAGTTTTTAGAAAACTGGTGTTACGAGGAAGAAGCGCTTAGCTTTATCTCAGGTCACTTCGAAACCGGTGAGCCACTACCAAAAGAGTTGCTTGATAAACTACTTGCGGCTAAAAATTATAACTCAGGTATGCAAATGTTAAGACAACTTGAGTTCTCGTTATTTGATTTTAAAATCCACCACGATTACGTGGCAGACAAACCATGTAACATTCAAGCTGTGCTTGATGATGTACGCAGTCGTACCTCAGTCATTAAGCCGCCAGCGTTTAATCGTTTTCAGCATGGCTTTAGTCATATTTTTGCGGGCGGTTATAGCGCGGGGTATTACTCGTACAAATGGGCTGAAGTACTTTCGGCAGACGCCTATTCTAAATTTGAAGAAGAGGGGATTTTTAATCCACAAACAGGCCAAGCGTTTATGCAGCACATTCTTGAAAAAGGCGGCAGCGAAGAGCCGATGACATTGTTTAAAAACTTCCGTGGTCGTGAGCCAAGTGTAGACGCACTACTACGCCACAGTGGCATTGCCGCTTAGGGTCTGTTGACCTTTGCGGATTAAAATATAATTACAAAAGCGCCCCAGTGGCGCTTTTTTATTGCCTAAAACACAGCGTTGTTAAAGAATATTTTGAATAAATTTTAGTAGTTTCAACATAGCGTACTATGCTTTGAACAAAGTACTAAAAGGGACTAACGCATGGCAAAGTTAATACTGGCAATTGATGACGATAAATTAATGCACCATATTATTGAAGAGTCTTTAGCTGGGTTTTGTAAAGTGCTCCATGCCAAAAATGGTGAAGATGGCATAAGACAAGCAAATAAATATAACCCTGATATTATTTTGCTTGATGTTGAAATGCCGGGTATGTCTGGTTATGAGGTCTGCCAAAGTATTAAACAAAATAAAGCCACAACAGACATTCCGGTAATGTTTTTATCATCCAAAGTGGGGCAGGCCGAACGTATTAAAGGGTTTAGTGTTGGCGGGGCTGACTACATTTTAAAGCCTTTTAACGCGCAGGAGCTGATGGCACGCATTAAAATTCTTTACCAGTACCGCAAGCAATGCGCAGCACTGCAGTATGATATAGCAAAGGCCAATAAAACAGCTGAAATGGCGATGATTGAAACCGGTGACATGGGACGCATTATGCGCTTTGTTTGTCAAAGCTACCATGCTGATAATTTAGAACTATTAAGTGAATACTTTTTAGGCTTTTTTACGCCATTACACCTCAATGTCGTGGTTGTTTTTTGGCAAAATAACCAGGGAGTGTTTTATAGCCAAGAGACGGGCGTATGCCCATTAGAGCAAGAGCTACTCATGCAGCATAAAAATGCAGAGCGCTTTGTTGATATTGGTCATAGTACTATTATTAATTACCCTAATATTTCACTGTTAATTAAAAATATGCCAATAGATACGCCATCACTGTATGGTCGCTATAAAGATTTATTTCCGCATATTTTAGAAGTAACTAACGAAAAAGTAGTTACTATACAGCAGCACCAATATCGACTAATGCGCGACAATGAGCTCACCCTTGCTTTTAAAGATATTGTTGCCCAGCTTAAAAATCAAAACGCCATGCAAACGAATGCGATTAGCCAGCTTACAGAGCAGCTCGAGCAACTCCAATCGTTAATGCAAACACAAAATGACTTACCAGCTTCGCAGCTCAATGAGCAAATAACTCAGCTTAGCCATACATCACAGCAGCTGGTTGCAACCACGAATGATTTAGCCTTTATTAAGCACCAACTAAAAACAACTACTCAACAGCGTGATGACTTAATTACTCAAACACAACTAAGTAAACAACAAGCGCAGCCAGAATCTGAGAGTGAAAATAACGATATTGAGTTGTTTTAAACTAGAGATCGTATATTGCTTTTGTTTGAGTATAATAACGGTGAAATTTATCATCGGAGTGTGAAGTGGTTATACAGTGTGCGTTTAAAGAGTGTCGGCCATATTTGAATGAGTTAGAAACACGTTTTGGGCTTGCTCAATGGGCGGAGCAAAGCCGTGGCTTTAGTTTGCATTACGATGATAAAGGGCTAAGCCTATATAAAACTGATGAGCCTAAACTAGGTGCAATTAACGTAGACTTTGTAACTGGTGCTGTTGCACATAGGCGTAAATTTGGTGGTGGTAAAGGGCAATCAATTGCTAAAGCCGTTGGTCTTAATAAGGGCGCAACGCCAGTGGTACTCGATGCAACCGCAGGGCTTGGACGTGATGGTTTTGTTTTAGCTTCGCTAGGCTGTAAAGTGATTTTGCATGAGCGCCACCCCGTGGTTGCCGCGCTGTTATATGACGGTTTACAACGCGCTTATAACGATAGTGAAATTGGCCTATGGATGCAGCAAAATATGAGCTTAATATTTGGCTCAAGCCATACCTTACTTACTCAATGTGACAGCATGCCAGATGTGGTGTATTTAGATCCAATGTTTCCGCACCGTGAAAAATCAGCACTGGTTAAAAAAGAAATGCGGGTATTCCAAGAGTTAGTGGGTGGCGATACCGACGCCGATGATTTACTCGAGTTTGCCTACCCCCTTGCCAGCAAACGTGTTGTAGTTAAACGCCCCGATTATGCGCCATTTTTAAATGATAAAACCCCAAGCATGCAAATCAAAACTAAAAAGAACCGCTTTGATGTATATGTAAAAGCCGCGATGGTTTAGGTTAAAGAACAGTTTTTAGTCTTCAGCTGTCAGTTGTCAGCAAAAGATTAAGCCAAGTACGGTGTTTGGGTTAAACGTAGGCGGGGCTTTACGCCGCGCAGGTAGTTTGACATGTTGTGAAAGTGCGCGAGGTAAACTCTCGCCTATAATATAAAAACTGGGCTTGCATAAGGCTCGGTGTTGTATTTTACTACCTGACCGCTGACCGCTGACCGCTGACCGCTGACCGCTGACCGCTGACCGCTGACCGCTGACCGCTGACCGCTGACCGCTGACCGCTGACCGCTGACCGCTGACCGCTGACCGCTGACCGCTGACCGCTGACCCCGAACTGATCTTTTAGATCTCGACTATTGAATATAGGATCTCAGCGCGTTTTCATGCTAGAATTTGCGCAATTTTTTTGTACTCGATAAGTAGCACTGTCAATGATCTTAGATGATATTCGCATCGTTTTAGTAAACACATCACACTCTGGTAACATTGGTTCAGCGGCGCGCGCCATGAAAACCATGGGATTATCAAAGTTATACCTTGTTGATCCAGCCTGTGAAATAGACAGCCATGCAAGTGCACTCGCTGCTGGTGCGACTGATGTGCTAGGCAATGCCGTTATTGTTGATAGTGTTGCAGATGCGATTGCTGATTGTGCATTAACGATTGGTACTAGCGCCCGTTCGCGTACATTGTCGTGGCCTATGGTTGAGCCGAGAGAATGTGGTGAAAAGCTTGTTGGCGAAGCTGTAAATGGCCCTGTAGCACTTGTATTTGGTCGTGAAAACAGTGGCTTAACAAACGAAGAATTACAACTGTGTAATTACCATGTATGTATTCCTGCTAACCCAGAATACAGCTCGCTAAATTTAGCCATGGCAGTACAAACCTTATGCTATGAAACGCGTATGGCGTTTTTAAATCAACAGCCTAAAGCGGAACAAGAAGAAGACGACACCCTATATCCATCGTCTAAACAAACAGAGCTGTTTTACGAACATCTTGAAGACACCTTGTTTAAAACAGGCTTCATCATTAAGCAGCACCCAGGCATGGTAATGACTAAGCTACGTCGCTTGTTTAATCGTGCTCGCCCTGAAGATGCTGAAATGAACATATTACGAGGTATTCTTACCTCAATTAATAAGTCTATAAAATAGCAATTAGTTATAAATAGCGCCCTTTATTGCTCTACTAATACTTGACTAAATTACTCAGGTAATTACAATAGACCCAATACTTGACCAAAACAGTCGGGTATTACAAGTTTATCGGCTGGCATTCGAGGCTAGCCAATCAGGATAATACTTGACTAATCTACTCTGGTAATTAAAATTTGCACTCTTTTGTGCGGGGGGCGTTATGAAGTTAACATCAAAAGGCAGATACGCCGTTACAGCCATGCTGGATGTTGCACTACATGCAAATATAGGCCCTGTAGCGCTTGCAGATATTTCGCAGCGCCAAGAAATTTCTTTGTCTTATCTTGAGCAATTATTTGCCCGTTTACGTAAAAATGGGCTCGTAAGCTCAGTTCGAGGTCCTGGTGGGGGCTATTTACTAGGACGTGAGGCTGACGTAATTTCAGTTGGCGATGTTATCAATGCGGTAGATGAATCTGTTGACGCTACACGGTGTCAGCGAAGCAATACTGGTTGTCAAAGTGGTATGCGTTGTTTAACCCATACATTGTGGTCAGACTTAAGCGCACGAATTGAAGAATTTTTAAATAATATTACCTTAGCTGAACTGGTTGAAAAGTCGGACGTTAAAGCGGTCGCTCTTCGCCAAGAAAACAGCGTTAATGATGCAATTAAGCAGTTGGAAAATATTCAAGTAAGCTGTCAACTTTAAGGTTGACCTGCAGCGGAGAGAGAAATGAAGTTACCGATTTATTTAGATTACGCAGCAACTACGCCTGTTGACGAACGAGTTGCCAAAGAAATGATGCAGTGCCTGACTATGGACGGTAATTTTGGTAATCCAGCATCGCGTTCACACCGTTTTGGTTGGCAAGCTGAAGAAGTCGTTGACCAAGCACGTACTGACATTGCTGATTTAATTAATGCAGACCCACGTGAAATTGTATTCACATCGGGTGCAACAGAATCAAATAACCTTGCTATTAAAGGTGCAGCTCAGTTTTACAAGAAAAAAGGTAAGCATGTTATTACCGCTAAAACTGAACACAAAGCGGTTATCGACACATGTCGTGAACTTGAGCGTCAAGGGTTTGAAGTAACCTACATGGACGTTGAAGAAAACGGCCTACTTGATCTGCAAAAATTAGCAGACACTATGCGTGACGACACCGTGCTTGTAAGTATTATGCATGTAAATAACGAGCTAGGTGTAATCCAAGACATCAATACTATTGGTGAAATGTGTCGCGAACGTAAAATTATGTTCCACGTAGATGCGGCACAAAGCGCGGGTAAAGTTTTAATCGATGTGCAACAAACCAAAGTAGATTTTATGTCATTCTCGGCGCACAAAGTATACGGCCCTAAAGGCGTAGGTGCTTTGTATGTTCGTCGTAAACCACGTGCACGTTTAGAAGCACAAATGCACGGTGGCGGCCATGAGCGTGGCATGCGTTCTGGTACATTAGCAACTCATCAATTAGTGGGTATGGGTGCAGCATTTAGAATTGCAAAACAAGATTTTGAAAAAGATCACGCACACATCAGTGCGTTGCGTAAACGCCTAATCGACGGCATTTTAACGGATATGGACGAAGTGTACTTTAACGGCACGCAAGACCAATCAGTACCTGGTATTGTCAACATTAGCTTTAACTTTGTTGAAGGTGAGTCGTTATTAATGGCTGTTAAAGATATTGCGGTATCGTCAGGTTCAGCCTGTACATCTGCAAGTTTAGAGCCTTCTTACGTATTACGTGCATTAGGTCGCAACGACGAGCTAGCGCACAGCTCGATTCGTTTTAGTATTGGCCGTTTTACCACCGAAGAAGAGATTGATTACACCGTTGAGCTAATGAAAAACTCGATTGGCCGTTTACGTGAAATGTCTCCTCTTTGGGAAATGCACCAAGAAGGTGTTGATTTAGATTCAGTTGAATGGGCGCACCACTAATTAGTGGAGCCCATACCTAGCAGGTAGTGAGGATAGAATTATGGCTTACAGTGATAAAGTAATCGACCACGTAGAAAACCCACGTAACGTAGGTGCTCTAGACAAAAATGATCCGTCAGTGGCAACGGGTATGGTAGGCGCACCAGCATGTGGTGACGTAATGAAATTGCAAATTAAAGTATCGGCGGAAGGCGTTATTGAAGATGCAAAATTCAAAACGTACGGCTGTGGTAGCGCAATTGCTTCATCTTCGCTGGTAACAGAGTGGGTTAAAGGCAAAACATTAGACGAAGCTGCGACTATCAAAAATACCGATATCAGCGCAGAGCTAGAATTACCACCAGTGAAAATTCACTGCTCAATTTTAGCCGAAGATGCAATTCAAGCAGCAATTGCAGATTACAAAAGCAAACATACAAACTAAGAGATATTCATGGCAGTGACATTGACAGATGCGGCAGCAAACCGCGTACAATCATTTTTAGCAAACCGTGGTAAAGGCATTGGCCTGCGAGTTGGCATTAAAACGACGGGCTGTTCAGGTCTTGCTTATGTTCTAGAGTTTGTTGATGAGCTAAACGATGACGATGAAACATTTGCGGCCAAAGGCGTTACCTTAATTGTTGACGCTAAAAGCTTAGTTTATATCGACGGCACCGAGCTCGACTACACTAAAGAAGGTTTAAATGAAGGGTTTAAATTTAATAACCCTAACCAAGCTGATGAGTGTGGCTGTGGCGAAAGCTTTACCGTTTAAGCTCAAACTTGTTTTAAGATATAAATAAGCCCTGCCAGTTAATGTAGGGCTTTGTCATTTGTGAGAAGTTATGCGTTATTTTGAGTTATTTGCAATACCGGTTGATTACAATATTGACTTAGCAATGATCAACAAGCACTACTTAGAACTTCAACGTGCTGTACACCCTGATCGCCATGCTAATGCCAGCAGTCGTGATAAATTAATAGCCGTACAAAGTACCGCTGAAATTAACGACGCATTACAAACACTTAAGCATCCGGTTAAACGTGCTGAATATATGTTGAGTGAGCTGGGCGTTGATATTCGCGCTGAGCAGCAAACACTGCAAGATCCCATGTTCTTGATGCAACAAATGGAACTGCGCGAAGAGCTTGAAGAACTTCCCTCTGCAAGTGATCCAGATATCGCTATTGCTAATTTTGAGTCGCAAATAAAGCAATTAAAAGCCCGGTATAGCAACGAATTGGCTGAGCAACTTGCAAGCAACGATGAGCAACAATATCAACACGCTGCTGACAACATTCGCAAATTAAAATTTGTATATAAGTTACAAGACGAACTTGAACGCATTGAAGACAGTTTATTTGACGATTAATTACTTGCTGCAAAGCGAGCAACACGAGTTTAAAGAGCATTATGGCATTATTGCAAATTGCTGAGCCGGGGCAGAGCGCGGCACCACATGAACACAAATTAGCCATTGGAATTGATTTAGGCACTACAAATTCATTAGTGGCAACCGTACAAAGCGGCGAAGCACGCACTATTACTGATGAGTCAGGCGAAGCGATGTTACCCTCAGTGGTTCGTTATCAAGCTGGCGGCATTACCGTGGGTAATGATGCAATGCAAGCAGCTACACTCGATCCGGTTAATACGCTTATTTCAGTGAAGCGCTTTTTAGGTAAAACGCAAACCGAAATAGAACAAAGCTATGGCCAACTGCCTTATCAGTTTTGCGATGATGATGGTGCATTGGCTATCGAAACGGCTGCGGGAAAAATCAGCCCAGTTAAAGCCTCAAGTCATATTTTAAATGCTTTAAAAGTACGCGCTGAGCAAAGCTTTGGTAATCAAGATATTTTAGGGGCAGTGATTACGGTACCAGCTTATTTTGATGATGCACAGCGTCAAAGCACCAAAGATGCGGCTGAGCTTGCCGGTATTAATGTACTGCGCTTACTAAACGAGCCTACTGCCGCTGCCGTTGCTTACGGTTTAGATTCAGGGCAAGAAGGTATTATCGCCGTTTATGATTTAGGAGGCGGTACCTTTGATATTTCTATTCTGCGTCTTAATAAAGGCGTGTTTGAAGTGCTGGCCACCGGTGGCGATTCTAGTCTAGGCGGTGACGACTTTGACTCATTATTAGTTGATTACCTAAAACAAGAAACCGGCGTGACAGGCTTATCTCCTTCGGTATTACGCTTATTCATTAATAAAGCCAAAGCCTGTAAAGAAGCACTCAGCCAATACGAAAAAGTGAATGTTGGCCTTGAGTTTGACGATGAAAAATACATGGTTGAAGTAACGCGAGAAAAATTTAATGAGCTCGCTATGCCACTGGTTAAAAAAACGCTCCGCTCATGTCGTCGTGCAGTAAAAGATGCTGGTATTGAAAATCAAGAAGTATTACAAGTTGTAATGGTTGGTGGTTCAACCCGTATGCCATTAGTGCGTACTCAAGTCGGTGAATTTTTTGATAAACAGCCACTCACTTCAATTGACCCTGATCGCGTTGTTGCACTGGGTGCTGCATTACAAGCTGACGTATTAATTGGTAACAAGCCAGATTCAGACATGTTATTACTTGATGTGTTACCGTTGTCGTTAGGCCTTGAAACAATGGGTGGCTTGGTTGAAAAAATCATTCCACGCAATACCACGATTCCGGTTGCACGTGCGCAAGAATTTACTACGTTTAAGGATGGTCAAACGGCCATGTCGTTGCATGTATTACAAGGTGAACGTGAACTGGTTGACGATTGTCGATCGCTGGCAAAGTTCAGCTTAAAAGGTATTCCTCCTATGGCGGCGGGGGCGGCGCATATTCGCGTTACCTTTAAAGTAGACGCTGATGGTTTACTAAGCGTATCAGCCATGGAAAAATCAACGGGTGTCCAAGCAGAAATACAAGTAAAACCGTCGTTTGGTTTGTCTGACGACCAAGTTGCTAATATGCTTAAAGAGTCGATGAGTAACGCTAAAGGCGATATGCAAGCGCGTATGCTTAAAGAGCAACAAGTTGAAGCGCTTCGTGTAATAGAAGCGATGGAAGCCTCATTAGCTGCTGATGGCGATTTACTTGAGCCTGAGCAATTAGCGACGCTAAAAGTGGAAATAAGCGAACTTGCGAAAGTACGCGAGAGTGCGCAAGAGCCAAGCGAAATTAAAGCGGCCATTGAAAAAATGGATAATGCGAGCAGTGATTTTGCCGCGCGCAGAATGGACGCGTCAATTAAAAAAGCCTTAACGGGTCAGTCAGTAGACAATATATAAGAGAGATTAGAATGCCACAAATTGTTTTTCTTCCCCATCCGGAGTTGTGTCCTGACGGTGCAGCAATAGAAGCGCCCGCTGGCGAAACGGTACTTGATATCGCGCTTAAAAATGGCATTAGCATTCCTCATGCCTGTGAAAAATCATGTGCATGTACAACGTGTCATTTAGTGATCCGTGAAGGTTTTGACTCATTAGATGAAAGTGATGATCTAGAAGATGACATGCTAGATAAAGCATGGGGTTTAGAGCCTGAATCGCGCTTAGGTTGCCAAGCAATTATTAGGGATGAAGACTTAGTGGTTGAAATACCTAAGTACAATCTCAATATCGTTAATGAAGAACACTAGTTTTTAATTAATGACTATTATATTAAAAGCCGCTGTTTGATACAGCGGCTTTTTTGTTTTAGGCGAAGATTTATGCCGCGCAGACAAATCTTTTGTAGACGTAGAGCTTTCTCAAGTTAGCCTTGCAGCGGCTCATTGTTTGATTTTTTAGTGATTTATTCACCACAGAGGGCACAGAGTTCACAGAGAAAGTGAGCAAAGGCAAAGGTTTAGTGTTATTTACCTTAACCCCTCGGTGAAGCGCGAAGCGCCTTTGTATTCTCTGTGGTGTAAATATTTTGTAGGCGGGGCTTTACGCCGAGCAGAAGTAGCAGCGGGTTTACCCCGCGTCTTTTTTAAAGGTTAAAGGCGAAAGGCAAAAGGTTACGAGCGGCGGGCTGCGAGACGCGGGTAAATTAAAATAGCCTGTAGGCGCGGCTTTACGCCGCGAAAATGTGGTTAAAGGTAATAAAATTATGCACAAAGAGGTTAAGAGACGCTGCGCTTTTAGAGGAAGTGACAAAACAATTAATCACTCAGGCTAATGGTTAGTGTTTTCTCATTTTCTTCTCATTCACTTCTCTTTGTGCATATGCTTTTTAAAGCGGTTTATCTAACGTTTGTTAGTGATTTTATTTACCACAGAGATTACAGAGTGCGCAGAGGAAGTGAATAAATACAAAGGTTGAAGGTAAAGGGTTACGGGCGGCGGGTAAATTAAAATGAATAAGTCTTGTAGCGTTAACCACAAGGCTTTTTTAATTTATCGAAGCCCGAAGCCCGAAGCCCGAAGCCCAAAACCCGAAGCCCAAAACCCATTTTGGAGGTATATTTTGAGTGATCTTATTTTTTCAGACTCGTTTATTAACGGTGAATTTTATCAAACCAACTCACGCTTTAGCGTTGATGATCCGGCCACCGAACAAAGTATTGTTGATGTAAGTGATATTGATGAGCAAGGCGTAAAAAATGCCATAACAGCAGCGCAAGGCGCTTTTGTAAAATTAAAAGCCACCAATGCTACCGAGCGAAGTGAAACCCTGATGCGTTGGTATGATATAGTGATAAAGCACAAACAAACACTCGCTAAGCTCATGACTAAAGAGCAGGGAAAACCGCTTAAAGAATCGCTAGGTGAAATAGATTATGGCGCCGGTTTTATTAAATGGTTTGCAGAGGAAGCTAAACGCAGCTACGGCGATGTGATCCCCGCCACCGATAACAGTCATCGTTTAACTAGCTTCAAGCAACCTATTGGCGTGGTAGCAGGTATTACGCCTTGGAACTTTCCTGTTGCTATGGTGACTCGAAAAGTCGCGCCGGCTTATGCCGCGGGCTGTAGTTTTATACTCAAGCCTTCCGAGCACACACCATTATGTGCTATCGCTTTAGCTTATTTAGCTGATCAGGCTGGCTTTGTTAAAGGTGCATTTAATGTGCTTGTGTCACAAGATGCCAAAAAGGTGGGCAAAATGCTGACCGACTCAGACGTGGTACGTAAGTTTACTTTTACTGGCTCTACCGGTGTAGGTAAGCAGTTACTCTCTCAATGTGCATCTACAATAAAGCGTACTTCAATGGAATTGGGGGGAAATGCCCCGTTTATAATATTTGATAATGCTGATATTGACGATGCTATTGATGGGTTAATGGCGGCCAAATTTAGAAACTCAGGACAAGCATGTGTTGCAGCAAATCGTATTTTTATTCAGCGTAATATATTAAATGACGTGCTTGAAAAAATTACACCCAAAGTCGCTGCGCTCAAAGTTGCGAACGGTTTTGATGAAAATGCCGACATAGGACCGCTTATTTACCCCAAAGCAAAAGAGAAAGTGCAACAACTGATTAAAGACGCTCTTGATAAAGGCGCTACGCTAATTGGAGATAACAGCAATTTAGGTGGCAGTTTTCAAAACCCATTAATAGTCAACAATGTCACTACACAAATGGATATTTATCACGAAGAAGTGTTTGGTCCTGTATTAACGGTGATCCCATTTGATGAAGAAAGCGAAGTACTTGCGCTTGCTAATGACGTCCCTTATGGGTTAGCTGCGTACTTTTATAGCCAAAACATTAAACAAATCTATCGTATAAGCGAAGGGCTAGAGTTTGGCATGGTAGGTGTAAATGAGGGAGTTATATCAAACCCAGTTGCGCCGTTTGGTGGTGTAAAGCAATCAGGTCTTGGTCGTGAAGGCGGGCATCAGGGTTTAGATGAGTACTTAGAAGAAAAATACGTATGTATTAAGGTGTAATGATTAAGACTGTTCCGATGAGTTAATGGTTGTAAGATAAAACTCGGTTAAATGTTGCTAGATAATGGGCTAAATGTTACCTTTTTAATATATATTTTTCGTAACAAAATAGTAAAAAAATTTCTATAAGTAGAAATACCCCCGTGTGTAAATGCCACCATTTGGTGGCATTTTTTTTAGCCACTTTTGTGGCGAACCTTATCGCTTCGGTCTAAAATTACTCTATAAGCAGTGATTGGTGTTTAAACTTTGTATATAAGCTTAAAATAAAGTAATAACTATTCTCGTTTGTTTTTGTGAGTTTTTGTAACCTCATGTTTTTAAATGTATATTTTTACTAAGCTGAGGTGTAATATGAAGTTTCAGGCTCTTTTGAACTGTTAGAATATAGTAATAATGTATAATTGTGTTTTATACATTTATAAATTAACATCCCGCAAATTCACCCATTAAAAAATAATGAAGCACCCACTATGAGTAGAAGAAATCAAGCAACGGTAGACCAGGAAGTTTCGTTTGGCATTGACGAAGAATTAGTTTCTACAACAGATTTACGAGGGGTTATCACCTATGCAAATGATAGCTTTTGTAAAGTTTCAGGGTATACCATCAATGAGTTAAAAGGGAAAAATCATAATATGGTTCGTCACCCAGATATGCCACCTGCGGCATTTGGTGATATGTGGTCTAATTTAAAAAGCGATACCGCATGGCGAGGAGCTGTAAAAAATAGATGTAAAGATGGGCGTTATTACTGGGTTGATGCATTTGTTACCCCTATTTACGAAAACGGTAAAAAAGTAGGTTATCAATCAGTTCGTCAACAACTCCTTCCAGAATATAAACACCGCGCAGAAAAGCTTTACCAACGTTTAAACAACGGTCAATCAATTACGCCTTTAAGTGAAAAATTAGCTGCATTTAAATTGCCTCTATTTATTGGGTGTGCTGCTTTAATTGCTTGGTTAACAAGTTACATGTTCTGGTTATGCTTGCTGTTTGTTCCTCTGCCTTTTGTTATTTTTTATGAAGAGTTAATTCGTTCGCAAAGCAAAATCAAAAAAACCAAAGCAGGCCCAGATAGCGTATCTCGCCATATTTACTCTGGTAGCGATAGCCTCAGCTTTGCAGACTTTCAGATTAAATTACTTGAGGGTAAAGTAACGACCATTGTTGGGCGTATTATTGATGGTACTTTAAGCCTTAGCAAAGGAGCTGATTCGCTTAAAGTTTGTGCTGAGGCTGCGCAAGCTGGCGTTGAAAAAGAAGCGTCTGAATTACATCAGGTATCGTCTGCGGTCGAAGAAATGGTGCATTCAATTGACGAGGTAGCAAAAAATACCTTAGTTACTAATCAACGAGTGCAACAAGCTCACCAAGATTGTGAATCAGCAACACAAGCCATGTCAGGGACAATGCGAGAGGTGTCGTTGTTAGCGACAGAGGTTGATAACTCAGCAAGCTCTGCGAGCGAGTTAGCAACAGAAGCTGAAAAAATAGGTGGAATAATGCAAGAGATACAAGGGATTGCCGATCAAACAAATTTACTTGCACTTAATGCTGCTATTGAGGCTGCGCGTGCTGGTGAACATGGCCGAGGCTTCTCTGTTGTTGCTGATGAGGTACGTGCGTTATCAAGCAGAACACATACCGCCACAGAGCAAATTCAAGTCTCTATCTCCGAAATGCAGTCTACGCTACTCAACTGGTCAAAAACAATGGAAGCGGGTAAACACGCTGCTGAAACATGTGTGAAAGAAACGCGTAATACGCAAGATATCGTATCAAAAGTATATGCGGCAATTACTGATATTTCTGATTTAGCAACGCAGATTTCAACCGCTGCAGAAGAGCAAAGCATGGTATCGCAAGAAATTAGCCGCAATATTTCCAATATTAGTAGCGCGTCTTCAGAAAACTTAGCCCAAGCGCATTGTGTAGGGGCAGAGTCTGATGCGATTGAAAAACACTCTAAAGCATTAGCGTCATTAGGTCTTTCTTTCAAAGTAGGTTAGTAAAGTGAGCAAGGATAGCAAGCAGTTAGATATAGGTACAGCCTATGATGTATCGTATTCTCAATGTGCAAATTTAAGTGCACAATTGAGAGTACTGCAGCAAGAAATTAAAGCCGATTACTTATTTATTGCCTCTGTAAATGAAGATAAATTAGCAACTACGCAATTGGTTTTACATAACGCAGAGGTCGTTGATAACTTTTCTTATTCGCTAGAAGGCTCGCCTTGTGAACAACTACCTTCAAAAAGTGCGTGTTTTATAACGGATGAATTACAACAACACTACCCTGAAAACAAGCTACTAAAAACTATAAATGCGCAAGCTTACATTGGCGTCTCTATAAGCAATGATGAAGGCCAATTAAGCGGCGTACTGGTTGGTCTTTATTTAAATAGTGATCCAACAATCGAACGCTACCTACCAAGGCTAATTAACTTTGCGAGTTATACAGCAGTGTTCCTGCAAAAGTGTTTTTTAGAAGATAAATCAAGCTCACAGCAATCACTATTTAGTGCTGTTGAAGCTATGTCGAAGGTAGGCACGTGGGAATACACAATTTCAACCGGCGAGCTAAATTATTCACCCGAGGTTTATAATATTTATGGCCTTGATAAGCGCAAACCGCTCACGACCACACAAGCGATTGCGCATTATGCTGGTGAAAAAGAGCAAGCGCGTATTCGTGATTTTTTTAATCGTTTGCAAACACATGGTCTTCCTTATTGTGAAGACTTTGAGTTTGTAGATGCTCATGGCAATAAAAAGTGGGTACGTACGAGTGGTCACCCTGTTTTTAATGATGATCATCAGGTTATTAAAGTGCATGGTGCTTTTGAAGATGTCACTTTAGAGTATGAGTTAAAGGCCAAGGTTGATGATAAAAATAATCGCCTTGAAGCTATTTTAAATAACTTAAATGATGCAGTGATCACTATTAATCAGCAAGGCGTTATTGTTCACTGTAACTCAACCGCATTAACTATGTTTGGCTATAAGCAAAATGAAATGCTTGGCTTGTCGATTAACAACTTAATGCCTGAGCCTTATGCATCTAAGCATCACTCGTATATGCGAAATTATGAGCAAACAGGTGAGGCTAAAATTATTGGTGTTGGTAGGCAACTACCTGCAAGAAAAAAAGACGGCACTATTTTTCAAATAGAATTGTCACTTACCAAAGCAGTTAATGAGCAAAGCGTTGAATATATTGGTGTAGTTAGAGATATTAGTGAAAAACTCAAAGCGCAAGATACCATTTATAATTTAGCTTATTCAGATCCCATAACAGGATTAAAAAATAAGCGGTGGTTTGAGCGCGAATGCAGAAGTTTACTTCAAAGTGCCAGCATTAATAATGGCTATATATATGCTGCATTATTAGATATGGATAAGTTAGCGCAATTTAACTTTAAGTACGGTATTGAGGCGGGCAACGAAGCACTCATTTTAACGGCTAAAAAACTATCAAATGCGGTACAGGGCGAGTACAAGCTATACAAAAGCGGAGTCGATTCTTTTTTAATTATAAGCGCCAATATAAGTAATGACTTATCCTACCTAGAGCAACAACAACCAAGTATAGACTCTAAAATATTAGCGCTAGATAACTTCTCACATAAGATCAGTGATCTTGATGTGGTACTAAGCGCCTCGTTGGGCAGTACAATTATTAATGCGAGTAGAGACTCCTATAGCTCTATGTTTGATAAGTTGGAATACGCACTAAAACAAGCCAAAAAGTTGTCTCCTTTTGGTTATTACTTTGCAGATTTAGATGCATTAAAACGTTACGAACGTACCAATAAGATTCGCTATTTACTAATAAATGTTGATAAAAGTGATGAATTAACACTGGTACTACAGCCACAATTTATTAATGAAAATACCTTTAATTCAGCCGAAGCATTATTACGTTGGGATTCTGAGGAATTAGGCGTAATAAGCCCTGGGGAATTTATACCCCTAGCAGAAGAGAGTGAAGCCATTATTAAAATTGGCGATTGGGTGGTTGATCAAGTATGTAAGTTGCTGCATGAAGTCAGCCGAGCAGGAAAAAACACCTGTATTGCCGTTAACATTAGCGCTAAACAAATTGTAGCCCCCGATTTTAAGGAAAAATTGCTCGCCAGTGTTCATAAGTGGCAAGTGTCACCACGTAACTTAGTGATAGAGCTGACCGAAACGACCTTAGTGTCAGACATCGAACTAGTAAAAGAGACTATGCTTGAACTTAATAAAATGGGCTTTAGGTTTTCAATTGATGACTTCGGAACGGGTTATTCAAGCCTGAGTTATTTGAAAGAGTTGCCAATTTCAGAGCTTAAAATAGATAAATACTTTGTCGATGGCATTATGGATACTGACGATAATTCAAGTAAAACTATCGTTAATATGATCATCGACATGGCCAGTGCTTTAGGCGTAAATAGCGTTGCTGAAGGCGTTGAGGAACCTGCGCAATTTAATTATTTAAAGCAGCGCGGTTGCAACTTATTTCAAGGCTATTTATTTTCAAAGCCACTGCCTATTGCACAGTGGAAAGAGTGCCTTTAATAAACCGGTAGCAGCGCCTTTATGTCGCGTTTTTGGTTAAAGGTGCATACAACGTGCTGTTAGATTCGAGTATAATCTAAAGCCTCGAAACTTTTATAAACGCGGGGTAAACCTGTTGCTACACGTCGGGTGTAATATTAAACATATACACAATCCCAATAAGGGTAATCCGCAACGTTGACTACTAACTTTGCCCTCAAAGGATTAGCAATAATATAGCGTGCACTTGCTACAAGGTCTTCTTCATCACGAATTAAATGATCGTAATATCCCTTTTGCCACAATTTATAAATTCCAAACTTATAAAAACTAGCGGCGGTTCTGCCTTTAAAAAGACGAAGTATATTAGAAAGTGTGTTGTTAGGAATAATTTGAAATTGCCAATGTAAATGATCCGGCATAATAACGAATGCGATTGATTTTATTCGTTGTTCTCGTTCTAACTTTCGCATATGTTTGATTAAACAACGATTCATATTAAGTTCGGTAAAAATCTTACCCCGATTATGGGATACAATAGTGACAATATAGTAATGATTAGCTAGTGAAACCCTCCCTTTTCTGAGTCGATAAGCCTTCTTCATAGCGAGTCCTTGCGCATAAAGAATAAAGTGTAGCAGCGACTTTATGTCGCGTCAGGGTTTTATAAAAAGCATAAAATAATGACATAATTAAACGCGGGGTAAACCCGCTGCTACAGGTGATGTTTGTAAATCTATGGTAGCAGCGACTTCATGTCGCGTCAGGGTTTTATAAAAATCATAAAATAATGACATAATTAAACGCGGGGTAAACCCGCAGCTACAGGTGTTGTTTGTAAATCTATGGTAGCAGCGACTTCATGTCGCGTCAGGGCTTCATAAAAAGCATAAAATAAAGAACATAATTAAACGCGGGATAAACCCGCAGCTACAGGTGTTGTTTTTAAATCTATGGTAGTAGCGACTTTATATCGCGTCAGGGTTTTATAAAAATCATAAAATAATGACATAATTAAACGCGGGGTAAACCCGCTGCTACAGGTGTTGTTTGTAGAGCTATGGTAGCAGCGACTTTATGTCGCGTCAGGGCTTCATAAAAAGCATAAAATAAAGAACATAATTAAACGCGGGGTAAACCCGCTGCTACAGGTGTTGTTTGTAGAGCTATGGTAGCAGCGACTTTATGTCGCGTCAGGGTTTTATAAAAAGCATAAAATAAAGAACATAATTAAACGGGGGTAAATCCACTGCTATGGGTGTTGTTTGTAAATCTATGGTAGCAGCGACGTTATGTCGCGTCAGGTTTAAGATCTAATAAATGCGTAAGGTAAACTCATACCTACAGACAAGTTAGCATGCTTTCTTTATTTTGGACTTTGTTTTGTATCGGGTAAATATAATTTAGAGATTAACTTTAGATATTGCTAAGGAGACTTAGAGAATAGTGGGGCGATTGACGGGGCTCGAACCCGCGACAACCGGAATCACAATCCGGGGCTCTACCAACTGAGCTACAACCGCCACTACATACACCTTGTTTGGTGTGGCGCGCATAATACATAATATCCCCATGCTTGTGAAGCAAAAAATCAAAAAAAATTAAACTTATTACCAACGTATAAAAATTGCTCTATAATATGACGCTTATTTTTCGTGGTTGCCGTTAAACCTTGTAGCTTTAACCCTTAATAAGGTCGTTGCAAACACGTATTAAAGATTTACAATACAATAAACAACACCGCTAAACTGCTTAATAACACTATCAGGAGTTAATATGGATTCAATACTCAATTGGCTGAATGAAAATTCAGGCTTAATCTTACACTACGGTATTCAAGCAGTCATAGCGCTTGTTATATTTTTACTGGGTGGACGAATTGCTAAATTTTGTGCAAAGTTAACCGAAAAAGCATTCGACAAGAAAAAAGTAGATAAAGCGGTTTCATCGTTTGTCTCTAGTATTGTATATGCCATTGTATTTGCAGCCACTATTTTAATGGCGCTGTCACAAATTGGCATCGAAACCACATCATTCATTGCTATTTTAGGTGCGGCAGGTTTAGCCGTTGGCTTAGCACTGCAAGGGTCGTTATCTAACTTTGCGTCAGGCGTATTAATTATTCTACTTCGCCCATTTAAATCAGGTGACTACGTTGAAGCGGGCGGTAAAGCCGGTACGATTAAAAAAATCGAAATATTCTCAACTGAAATGCGCACACCCGATAACAAAGTTATTGTAATGCCTAATTCAAAAATCATGTCAGATGCGATCATTAACTACTCGCGCGAATCAACACGCCGCGTTGACCTTGTGATTGGTGTTGGCTACGACGCCGACTTACGAAAAGCAAAAGAAGTACTTAAATCAGTGCTTGATAACGAATCGCGTATTTTAAAAGATCCTGCATATAACGTATCTGTATCTGAACTTGCCGATTCAAGCGTTAACTTTATAGTGCGCCCGTGGGTTAACTCAGAAGATTACTGGCCAACATATTGGTCGTTAATGGAAAACATTAAAATAGCGTTAGACGACGCAGACATTACCATTCCATTCCCGCAAATGGATGTACATTTACACAAGCAAGACTAATTTTTTAAAATACTTATTTATTAAGGCAGCGCTCAAATTTGATTTATTAGTATGCGCGTTGCCTTTTTAATAGGTATTAATATATTTTTTACAGGGTTATTTTTTAATGAAACTTAAGCTTTTATCAATTTTAGTAGCAGCCTCAGCTACAACCAATGCATTTGCAGCAGAAGAAGAACAAAAAACCTGGGAAGTTACCAGTGAAGTAGGCGCTATTATTACCAGCGGTAATACCGAAACAACGACCTTAAAAGGCGGTATTAAAGTATTACATAACTTAGAAAATTGGAACAACGAGTATAAGTTAGACGGCATCTACAAAGAAGATGAGGTAGAAAACGAAAACGGCATAAAAGAAAAACAGCGTACTAACGAAAAGTACTCTATTTCAGCACAAGGTAATTACAAGTTAAATGAGAAACACGCTCATTTATTTATTTATGGATCACACGTATCTGACTACTTTGGTGCATACCGAAGTGAGTCGGTTATTTCAGCGGGTTATGGTTTACGTTTACTAAACGAGTCAAACATGAAACTAAATGCTGAAATTGGCCCGGGTTATAAGTACTTTAAATACCCAGATGTAAGCGAAGAGGTTGATGAAAACGGCAACTCACTAGCGGGTGAATACGAAGGCGAAGTAATTGCGTTAGGTAAGTTAGACTTTAGCTGGAAAATTTCAGACAACGCGCGTTTTACCCAGTTAGTATCGGTAGAATATGGTGATACCAATACCAAAACTCGCTCAGAAACTGCGCTACTTACTAAAATTAATGGCTCATTACAAATGAAAGTAGCCTACAATATCACCAATAACTCAGATGTGGCTGATGACAAAGAAGCAACCGACACTGAGACCTCATTAACATTGGTTTACAGCTTTTAACATCAAGTAGTAAATTAATTGTAATAAAACTATGAAAGGGGCTAAAGTCCCTTTTTTATTTGCCCATAAATAATGTATGATACCCACCAATTTTGGTTGTAGACCTAGGGAAATACCTACTCGTGAACGTTATTAAACATTTATTAAGTGCTTTTGTACTTATATGTAGCTTTAGCACATTAGCATTTGCGCCAACAGCCGCTCAACTAGAGCAGTTTCAAAAGTTGCCTAAGTCTCAACAGCAGGCACTTGCAAAGCAATATGGCGTAGATATTTCAAGCCTTGAAGGTGCAGGCAATGCCAGTGGCAAAAATAACGAACAAGATAAACCCACAGTAGGTGAACGCAATACCGCCGACGAACAAGCTTTTACAGATGAAGAACGCTTTAAGCCAGAAGATAACACGGTAAAACCATTTGGTTATGACTTATTTGCCGGCGAACCCACCACATTCATGCCCAACGAAAATGCTGCAGTACCCGATACGTATTTAGTGGGGCGTGGCGATCAGCTATTAATCAACTTTTACGGTAAAGAAAGCGCAAGCTACGAAGTCATCGTTGATAGGGAAGGACGTATTAACATTCCCGACTTAAGTCCTGTTCAGGTAGCTGGTTTAACCTTTGCTGAAGTTAAAGAGTTAATAAAAGTAAAAGTTGAACAAGAGATTATAGGTGTAAAAGCGTTTGTATCGCTTGGTAAACTTCGCAGTATTCGTATTTTGGTTTTAGGTGAAGCATACAAACCAGGTAGCTATAGTGTATCGTCACTCACTACTGTGTCGCATGCATTATTTGTAAGTGGTGGCGTGTCTGATATTGCCTCACTGCGCAATATTCAAGTAAAACGCGGTGGTAAGGTTGTTACTAACTTTGATTTATACGACTTACTTATTCGCGGTGATAGCAGCAACGATATTATTTTAAAACCGGGTGACGTGGTATTTATACCGTCTGTTGGCGAGCAAGTAACCGTTGATGGTTTAGTAAAACGCCCTGCTATTTTTGAGCTTAAAAAAGGCGAAACGGCAGAACAATTATTAAAAATGGCGGGCGGCATAAAGCCAAATGCTTACGCTAAAAGTGTGATAGTTGAACGTTTTAATAACCAACATAAAGAAGTGCTTTCGGTAGACTTTAGCAAAGAGCAAGTTAACTACATTCCACAAGATGGCGATCGTATTCGTTTTAGTGCCATTGGTGAGCAATACCAAACTTCAATTAGTTTAATTGGTGCTGTAGTACGCCCAGGTAATTACCAGTGGTACAAGGGTAAGCGTATTTCAGACATATTAGGCTCAGTACGTGGTGACTTACTACCACAGGCCGATTTAGATTATGCATTAGTAGTGCGCGAAACCAACGTAAATGGTGATATTGAAATTCATCAGTTTGATTTAGCAAAAGCCATTACAAAAAATACTGAGAACAACTTACCACTTAACCCTAACGATAAAATTATTGTATTCAGTCGTTTTGAAGAAAAAGCATTAGAAGATATAGCGCTTGCAAATTTAGCGTTAACTAAAGAGCAGCAAGACCAACAACGCAAAGCTGAACTTTGGCATGAATACCAACAAAAAGAGTTTGAAAAATACGTTGGTGTGGCGGTTAAAAAGTCAGAGTTTGAAGAGGTAAATCCAAATTTAAGCATGGCGGAAATGCTTGAGAAAAAGCTTAAAGAACAAGAAGAAGATGCGCAAAGTTATGCGTTGTTTAGCCGCCATAATTTACTTAAACCGGTAATTGCTAAGTTAGAGCAGCAGGCCGGTGTAATGCAGGCGATGCAAATAGTGGAAATTAGCGGCAGTGTAATGTACCCAGGCATTTACCCGTTAATGGAAGGCGGTGAAGTAAAAGACCTAATTACTGCTGCGGGGGGCTTGTTAGAGTCGGCTTACACACAACAAGCTGAAGTAACAAGAATTGCCAATAACGATGTATCAAACATTGAGCATATTAAGTTTGATTTAAAAAGTGCTATGCAAGGTAAAGCCGCATCTAATATTTCATTACAGAGTAAAGACAGCGTAAATATATTTGCTATACCAAATTGGCAAGAAAACCTAAAAGTAGAGCTAAAGGGTGAGCTTAAATTCCCAGGGACTTACACTATTCGCCGCGGTGAAACTTTAAGTAACTTACTAGAACGCGCTGGTGGCTTTTCTGAGTTTGCAGCCACTAATGCCGCTGTATTTACTCGTCAGTCGATTAAAAAGCAAGAGCAACAACAGCTAGCGCGTTTATCTACCGAGCTTCGCCGAGATATAGCATCAAAAAGCTTTCAAAGTTCAGTAAGTAGCAACACACTTACTTACGATGAAATGAATAAGCTTTTGAAGGACCTTGCTAACGTTGATGCCGTAGGCCGCTTAGTTATAGATTTACCGCTTATTGTTAACAATCAGCAAAACTTAGTACTGCAAGATGGCGATGTACTTTATGTACCGAGTGAGCGCGACTCAATTAGTGTAATAGGTGAGGTTAATTACTCTACCTCGCACCTTTACAAAGAAGGTATAGGTGTAGACGAATACATAGACCTAAGCGGTGGCTTAAAAGAGCGCGCTGCTGATGACCGTATTTACATAATAAAAGCTAACGGCTCAGTAAAAATACCAAATACCGGCAACTGGTTTGCAGTTAATAACGCAAACCAACTTGAACCAGGCGATACCATTGTTGTCCCACTAGACGCAGGCCATATGGATAAGCTAACGCTTTGGAGCACCGCAACACAAATACTTTACCAGTTAGGTGTAGCAGTAGCAGCCATAAGCAGTATTTAATATAATGTAGGTGCGAGGAAAGCTTGGAGCACATGGCTATGGGCTATGGGCCTAGAGCTCGAAGCTCACGGCCGATGCTGTATATAGCTACTAACTGGAGCTTAGCTAACAGTAAAGGTGTTAAAACCTGCTACATTTTAACTTTAAAGTATTACTTTAGAGTTAAAAATGAAATATGAAAACCTAGAAGTTTGGCAAAGAGCTTTTAAGCTAAGTTTATTGATTTATAAAAACTTTCAGCAGCTCCAGGATTATGGTCTAAAAGATCAAATGTGCAGATGCTCTGTTTCTGTACCTAGCAATATTGCAGAGGGGATGGAAAGAGGCTTTGAAAAAGAAAAAGCTCGTTTTTTATGGATAGCTAAAGGCTCCATAGGCGAATTAAAAACACAAGTAATGATTGCTTCAGAATTAGGATATATAAATAGCTTAAAAGCAGGTTATATCCTTGAGGAATGTGAGGTAATTGCAAAGATGCTAAGCAGATTGATAACGGTCATTAAAAATAGCTCTTAGCCAATAGCTCGTAGCCCGAAGCCATAACCTAGAACTTATGAGATTTAAATGGAAAACAACTCAAACAATCTAAATCAAGCAAATATGCCAATGCAAAACAACATTGCTGATGACGAAATAGACCTTCGCGAACTATTTACCGCTATTTGGCAAGGTAAATGGATCATTATCGCTATAACTACCCTATTTGCTGTTGCATCTGTTTTTTACGCCATAAACCAGCCAAATATTTATAAGTCTGAGGCGTTACTTGCCCCTGCAGAGCAAGACAAAGCTGGTGGCTTGGGGGCTCTAGCGGGCCAGTTTGGTGGCTTAGCAAGTTTAGCAGGGGTTAATTTAGGTTCAGGTGGCGGGGTTGATAAAACGCAAATGGCGCTTGAGGTATTAAAGTCGCGCAAATTTACCAGTGAATTTATTCAAAAGCACAATATTTTGCCAGATTTAATGGCAGCAAAAACATGGAACCGTGAAACTAATACAGTTATTTATGATGAAGAGCTTTATATTGCAGATCAAAATAAATGGATTCGCGAAGTTGAATTGCCTTTTAAACCAGAGCCTTCAATGCAAGAGGCTTATAAAGAATTTAGTAAAATTGTTAGTGCAAATAAGGATAAGGAAACTGGAATGGTTAAAATAGCCATAGAGCATGTATCACCTTATGTAGCGCAACAATGGGTAAACTGGTTAATACAAGATATTAATAAAACTATGAAGCAACGCGACGTACTTGAGGCAAACAAAAGTACTACTTTTTTAACTCAGCAGCTAGAACAAACTAAAATTGCTGACATACGTACCGTACTTTACAAACTAGTAGAAGAGCAAACAAAAACCATCATGTTTGCTAACGTGCGTGATGAATATGTATTTAAAACCATTGACCCTGCTTTAGTACCGGAAGAAAAATCAGGCCCTAAACGTGCGCTATTATGTATTTTAGGTGTTTTACTAGGTGGTATGTTGAGCATTACGTCAGTAATTATTAGATATTTTATGAATAAAAAATAGTTAAAAGCTTAATAGTTTATATAATTCGAGTTATTTATAAAATAAGGATTTAAAGTGAAAGTTTTAACCGTATTTGGCACACGCCCTGAAGCTATTAAAATGGCTCCGTTAGTACACGCACTTAATAGTGATAATCGTTTTGAAGCAAAGGTATGTGTGACGGCACAGCACCGTGAAATGCTAGATCAAGTACTTGAACTTTTTAAAATAACGCCTGATTACGATTTAAATTTAATGAAAGCTGGGCAAACATTACCTGAAGTAACGAGCCGTATTTTATTAGAGCTTACTCCCGTACTAAAAGAATTCAAACCCGATGTAGTGCTGGTACACGGTGATACTGCTACCACTTTTGCTGCAAGTTTGGCGGCATACTATGAGCAAATAGCAGTTGGACATGTTGAAGCCGGCTTGCGTACTGGGAATATATATTCACCATGGCCAGAAGAAGGCAACCGTAAATTAACGGGCGCACTTACAAAATACCATTTTGCACCAACCGAAAACTCTAAAGCTAACTTATTGAAAGAAAATTACTCAGCTGAAAATATATCAGTAACTGGTAATACGGTTATAGATGCACTTTTACTTGTTAAGCAACAAATAGAAGATAATGCCGATTTAAGTAATTCGTTAGCCGGGCAGTTCCAAATGCTGGATGAAAGAAAAAAACTCATCTTAGTTACAGGGCACCGCCGTGAAAGCTTTGGTGGTGGGTTTGAGCGAATTTGTGAGGCATTAGCACAAACAGCTAAAGCGCATCCAAGTTGCCAAATACTTTACCCTGTGCATTTAAACCCAAATGTACAAGAGCCAGTAAAACGTATTTTAAAAGATGTTGATAACGTACATTTAATTGAGCCTCAGCAATACTTACCATTTGTGTATTTAATGAATCGCTCGCATATTATCTTGACTGATTCTGGTGGTATTCAAGAAGAAGCACCAAGTTTAGGTAAACCCGTGCTTGTTATGCGTGACACCACTGAACGCCCTGAAGCAGTATATGCGGGAACAGTTAGGTTGGTTGGTACCGATGTAGCTAAAATAACCTCAGCATTAAATGAGCTTTTAACCAACGATGAATCATATAAAACAATGAGCCGCGCTCATAACCCTTACGGTGACGGTAAGGCGTGCCAACGTATTTGCGATATTTTAGCAAAAGATTAATTGGTAGCAGCGATTTTATATCGCGTCACAATATTATAGAGAATAGATTCGCAAGCTATAAAAATATAAGTAATGCTTGCATAAAAAATTTAAGATTAGAATATTGTAGAACCTAGAACCTAGAACCTAGAACCTAGAACCTAGAACCTAGAACCTAGAACCTAGAACCTAGAACCTAGAACCTAGAACCTAGAACCTAGAACCTAGAACCTAGAACCTAGAACCTAGGATTTACATACACAAGGAATACCATGTCATTTGATACAATTTCAGTTGTTGGTTTGGGCTATATTGGCTTGCCAACTGCAGCAATGTTTGCATCACGTAAAAAAAACGTAATAGGGGTTGATGTAAATCAACATGCGGTAGATACAATTAACCGTGGTGAAATTCATATTGTAGAGCCTGATCTTGATATGATGGTACATACTGCTGTGACTGAGGGGTATTTAAAAGCGGTAACAAAACCTGAGTTAGCGGACGCCTTTTTGATAGCCGTACCAACACCATTCAAAAATAATGATTCTGAAATACCTGAGCCTGATTTAAGCTATATAAAAAAAGCCAGTGAAGCTATTGCACCAGTACTTAAAAAAGGTGACTTAGTTATATTAGAATCAACATCGCCTGTAGGGGCTACAGAGCAAATGGCTGACTGGTTAGCCGCTGCGCGGCCAGACTTAACATTCCCTAGTGCTGAAAGTAGTTATACAGATACTAACATAGATGTAAATATAGCACATTGCCCTGAACGTGTATTACCAGGCCATGTAGTGCGTGAGCTGGTTGAGAATGATCGCGTTATTGGTGGTATCACTGCTAAATGTTCTGCGCGCGCTGTAGAGCTTTATAAAACATTTGTGCAAGGTGAGTGTGTAATAACAAATGCGCGTACAGCAGAAATGGCAAAATTAACAGAGAACTCATGCCGCGATGTTCAAATTGCCTTTGCTAATGAATTATCAATCATTTGCGATAAGTTAGATATTGACGTCTGGGAGCTTATTTCACTTGCTAACCGCCATCCACGTATTAATATTTTACAACCAGGCCCGGGAGTTGGCGGGCACTGTATTGCAGTAGATCCTTGGTTTATTGTTAGTAAAACCCCTGAGCAGGCAAAAATTATTCATACTGCTCGTAAAGTAAATGATGCCAAACCACAATGGGTAATTAATAAAGTTAAGTTGGCAATTGCTGATTTTTTACAAGCTAACCCAACTAAAACAGCAAAAGATGTAACCATTGCTTGTTATGGTTTAGCGTTTAAACCAGATATCGATGATTTACGAGAAAGCCCTGCATTAAATATAACTAAAAAAATTACAGCACTGCATTCGGGCTCTGTTATAACAATTGAACCTAATATAAATAAACTGCCGAGTAGCATTTCGTCATTCAATTTATCTACCTTAGAGAATGCAAAAGAAAATGCGGACATTCATTTATTATTAGTTGATCATAAAGAATTTAAGGGCTGGGCGATAAAGAGTGACTACCTAATTGATACTAAGGGCATTTGGTAATGAAAATACTAGTAACTGGGGGGGCCGGCTTTATCGGTTCAGCAGTAGTGCGCCATATTATAGAAAATACACAAGACTCAGTTATTAATCTTGATAAGCTAACTTACGCAGGTAATTTAGAGTCACTTAACTCAGCATCTATGAGTGAACGTTACACATTTGAACAGGTTGATATTTGTAACAGAGCAGAGCTTGACCGTGTTTTCAAAACGCATAAGCCTGAGGCAGTAATGCATTTGGCTGCGGAGAGCCATGTTGACCGCTCAATCACAGGCCCTGCAGAGTTTATACAAACTAATATTGTAGGTACGTATAACTTATTAGAAGCTGCTCGTGAATATTGGAATACGTTGGATGGTTGTGCTAAACAAACATTTAGATTTCATCATATTTCCACCGATGAAGTTTATGGTGATTTACCACATCCAGATGAACAAGATGGCGAGCTCCCCTTATTTACTGAGCAAACTGCTTATGCACCAAGTAGCCCGTATTCAGCAAGTAAAGCGTCAAGCGATCATTTAGTTCGATCTTGGCTGCGCACTTATGGTTTACCGACCATAATTACAAACTGCTCAAACAATTATGGCCCTTATCACTTTCCTGAAAAGTTAATTCCTTTGGTGATATTGAATGCACTTGAGGGGAAGGAACTTCCAATTTATGGTAAAGGTGACCAAATACGTGATTGGCTTTATGTAGAAGATCACGCTCGAGCCTTATACAAGGTAGTAACTGAAGGTAAAGTTGGCGAAACATACAATATTGGCGGACATAACGAAAAACAAAATATTGAAGTAGTAAAAACCATTTGCAGTATTTTAGATGAGTTGGTGCCAAAAAAGTCGAGTTATGCCGAGCAAATAACATTTGTTAATGATAGGCCAGGGCACGATCGCCGTTACGCTATAGATGCATCAAAAATGAGTAAAGAGCTTAACTGGGAGCCAGTTGAAACTTTCGATACAGGGCTTCGGAAAACAGTTCAATGGTACTTAAAAAACCAAGCATGGTGTAATAATGTGCAGGATGGATCATATCAGCGCGAGCGACTTGGTGAAATAAATACAAAAGCCAAAGGAAAGTAATATGAAAGGAATTATTCTTGCTGGAGGTTCTGGCACTCGGCTTTACCCTATAACCATGGGTGTCTCTAAGCAGTTATTACCAATTTATGATAAGCCAATGATTTATTATCCGCTGTCAGTATTAATGTTAGCGGGTATTCGTGAAGTACTTATTATTACTACCCCGGAAGATAGCGACTCATTTAAACGTCTACTGGGTGATGGTTCACAATTTGGTATTGAGCTTAGCTATACAGTACAGCCAAGCCCCGATGGATTAGCGCAGGCTTTTATACTTGGTGAAGACTTTATTGGTCATGATGATGTATGCTTAGTTTTGGGTGATAACATTTTTTACGGCCAAGGTTTTACACCTAAGTTAAAGCACGCTGTTGAAAATGCAAAAAACGGTCAGGGAGCTACTGTATTTGGCTACCAAGTTAAAGATCCTGAACGTTTTGGCGTAGTTGAGTTTGATGAAAATCAAAAAGCGATCTCAATAGAAGAAAAACCAAAAAAACCTAAATCAAACTTTGCAGTAACTGGTTTGTATTTTTATGACAATTCCGTAGTCGATTTAGCTAAACAAGTAGAGCCATCACATAGAGGCGAACTTGAAATTACTTGTTTAAATGAAATGTATTTAAAGAAAAATAAGCTGAATGTCGAAATGCTAGGGCGTGGTTTTACATGGCTGGATACAGGTACGCATGAAAGTTTACTTGAAGCAGCGCAGTTTGTAGAAACCATTGAACGCTGCCAGGGCTATAAAATAGCCTGTTTAGAAGAAATTGCATTTTATAATGGCTGGTTAAGTAAAGAGAAAATTAAAGAACTCTCAAAGCCACTATTAAAAAATAGTTACGGCCAATACTTAATAGCATTAGTTGATTAGTTTTGAGGTGTCTATGGCAAAAAAGCTGATAATTTATGGCGCTGGAGATTTTGCTCTACACTGCACCAGAATTTTTGAATCTGAGAGTCAGTTTCAAGTTGTTGCGTATACAGTAGATGATGAGTATAGAAGCAGCGATACATTCAATGACAAAGAGTTAATTTCTTTCAGTAATGTTACCAAAAAATACCCCCCACAAGACTACTCTATGTTTGTAGCTGTAGGTTATAGTTCTATGCGTGCGAGGAAAAGGTTATATGAAAATGCTATAGCTAAGGGTTATTCTCTTGCTAATTATGTAAGCAATGACGCAACGGTTAATTCTACAGTAAAGATTGGATGTAATAATATTTTCATGGATGGTGTTATTATTGAACATGGTGTAAGTATAGGGAACAATAACATTTTTTGGAGCGGTGTAACTATTTGTCATGATACTAGCATTGAAAGCCATTCTTTTTTTGCAGCCCGTTGTATTGTTGGCGGTTACTCAAATGTAAAAAATATGTGTTTTATTGGTTTTAATGCAGTGGTGTTACAACAAATTATTATAGAAAATGAAACGTTAGTTGGCGCTTGTTCATTAGTTTTAAATAATAGTGAACCTCATACCAAACTCATTGGGCAGCCGGCAAGGAAAGTTGGTACACACTCAGATATGGGAATAAAGATAGGATGAACTTCACAGGAAAGAAAATAGCAATAATAGGTGCTAATGAGTATCAAAATCGCCTAATTTTAAAAGCAAAAGAATTAGGAATTGAAACACATGTTTTTTCTTGGGGTGGAGGAGAAGCAGGGGAATTAAACGCTGATAATTTTTATCAGGTTGATGTAACAAAGAGACAAGAAATATTTGAGAAGTGTAAGCTTTTAAAAGTTGATGGTGTTTGCAGTATTGCATCAGATTTAACTAATTTAACAGTAAACTATATCAGAGAGAAGTTAGGGCATATTAAAAATTCAAATGATTGTCTCGAATTAACAACAAATAAGTACTTGATGAGGGGGGCTTTGAAAGCAGGTGGAAGTCCAATCCCATACTATCAGGTAGCTAAAAAAAACCAAAACTTAATTGAGTTGTGTCACTTCCCATATATTGTAAAACCTGTTGACAGATCCGGTAGCCGCGGAGTTAATTTAGTTCATAACTTTGATCAATTACAAAAAGCAGTCAAAGAGAGTATTGAAGAATCATTTTTATCTGAATCAATAATAGAAGAGTTTATAGAAGGCGATGAATATAGTATTGAAAGCTATAGTAAAAATGGCTCACATTTCATATTACAAATTACAAAGAAATATACTACCGGTGCTCCTAGGTTTATAGAAAGAGCACACCTAGCTCCTGCTTTTATTGATATTAAATTAGAAGAAAAAATTAAACAGGTTGTATCGAAAGCATTAACTAATTTAAAAGTCGAATTTGGCTCAAGCCATTCAGAAATTAAGATAAATGAAGCAGGTGAGATAAAAATAATCGAAATAGGTTCGAGAATGGGAGGAGACTTCATCGGCTCCGACTTAGTTATACAAAATACGAAAGTAGATTTCTTAAGATTAGAGATAATGAACGCGTTAGGTCAAGATGTAAGTGATAGTGAGCTGACAGGAGATAAAGAAATAGAATCGGTTATTAGTGTTATATTTTCGTTTGATGAAAAGCATTACAACCAGGTTCAAGAGTTATTCTGTTCTAAAATTATTGATACTGCAGTTAATGAAAATTATTCTGGTAATGTTTTAAGTAGTTCAGAAAGATATGGATACCATATAATTAAGGTACCGAATTCAGAAGTTATGAAAATTAAGCAGGTATGCCAGTAATGATCCCTTTTAATATACCCCCCAAAACAGGTGCTGAGCTTAAATATATTGAGCAAGCTATTAACTCAGATAAGTTATGCGGTGATGGCCAGTTTTCAAAAAAATGTGAAGCATGGATAGAAGAAAACTTTAATACAGCTAAAGCGTTGCTTACTCCTTCATGTACAGCTGCATTGGAATTAGCGGCAATATTAATAGATATAAAAGAAGGTGATGAAGTTATAATGCCTTCGTATACGTTTGTATCTACCGCTAACGCATTTGTACTACGAGGTGCAAAAATCATTTTTATTGATGTACGCCCGGATACTATGAACATGGATGCATCATTAATCGAAGCCGCTATAACGCCTAAAACTCGTGCAATAGTCCCCGTACATTACGCTGGTGTGGCATGTGAAATGGATACTATATTAACCATTGCTGAAAAACATGAACTCTGGGTTATAGAGGATGCAGCTCAAGGTGTAATGTCAACATATAAAGGTAAAGCACTTGGGGCGATAGGCCATATTGGTTGCTTCAGTTTTCATGAGACTAAAAACTACTCATCGGGTGGAGAAGGCGGGGCAATATTAATAAATGACCCTAAATTAGTTGCTCGCGCTGAAATTATTCGCGAGAAAGGCACTAATCGTAGCCAGTTTTTACACGGTATAGTCGATAAATATACATGGCAAGATATCGGATCAAGCTTTTTACCAAGTGAATTGCAGGCTGCATATTTATATGCTCAATTAGAATCTGCTAGTGAGATAAATGACTTTCGCTTGTCACTATGGAATAACTATTACACTGAGTTTAGTAAAATATTGCAACCAGCGCAGCTCCCACACATACCTAATGATTTAAAACACAATGCACATATGTTTTATATTAAATTAGGTACTAGCGAGGAAAGAGCTAAATTTATATCCTTTATGAAAACGTGCGATATTATCACTCCTTTTCATTACATTCCGTTACACTCAAGCCCAGCAGGTATGCAGTTTGGCAAATTCATGGGCAATGATAAATACACATCACTTGAAAGCAGCAAATTAGTACGTTTACCCCTTTATTTTGGAATGACCCTCGCTGAACAGCAAAAAGTAGTTGAATCGGCAATGGAGTTTTTTTCTTGAAGGGTAAGGAGATACTGCATATAGCGGACTGTGATAAGTTTATCCCTCCTTATATTGATTTTGTTAATTCGCATTTTGATTCAACTAAGCATGAGTTTATGTTAACGGGTGGCATGTCATCTGGAGAACTTGATTATTGTACTAATGTAAATTTAATAGGGAGAACAAAGCTTTCAAAATTAAAGTATTATTTTTCTTTAATTATAAAAATGCACCAAGCTAATCAAGTTATTTTACATGGCTTATTCAATATAAAAGTTGTACAAATTCTCTTCTTTTCACCGTGGTTATTGAAAAAGTGTCACTGGGCTATATGGGGGGCTGATTTATACACATATCAGTCAGGTACTAAAAACTTTAAATGGAAAGTTAAAGAGTTTTTCCGTCGCCCTGTTATAAAAAATATGGGGCATTTAGTCACTTATATCGAAGGTGATATTTCGCTTGCAAGAAAATGGTATGGTGCAACAGGCAAATACCAAGAATGTTTAATGTACACGAGTAATTTGTACAGAGAGTACAAAGTACCTGAAAATAAAGAAACTACTGTGAATATTCAGCTCGGTAACTCAGCTGATCCGAGTAATAACCATATTGAGGCGCTTGAAAAATTATTACCGTTTAAAAATGAAAATATATGTATTTTTGTACCTTTATCATATGGCTCAGAAGTATATGCTCAACAAGTCATAAAGCAGGGGGAAGAGTGGTTCGGAGATAAATTTAAGCCCCTTACTGATTTTATGCCTTTTGAAGAATACTTATCATTTTTAGGGTCAATCGATATCGCTATTTTTAATCATAAACGCCAACAAGCGATGGGTAACACTATTACGCTATTAGGGCTTGGAAAAACGGTTTATATTCGCAGCGACACTTCTCAATGGTCTTTTTTGAAAGAAAAAAATATCAAAGTCGGTGATATAGATTTACTCAGCAGTTTAGAGTGTTATGAAAAAAAAGAAAATATTGAGTATGTCAAAGAGTATTTTTCTTTAGACAATTATAAAAAACAACTTGCTAAGATATTTGAAGTGTAACTTCCTAGTAGGTATTAAGGCTTTTGCGTCATTTATTTTATAAAGTTTTTATGGAATTAAAAACATGGTAAAAAATAGAAAGTTATGAATCCAAAAAAAATAGCCGCATTTTCACTCGGCCCTTTAGGTGGAGCGTTACTGGGTTTTATAACACTTCCAATAATAACATGGTTTTTTTCTCAAGAAGATATTGGTCGTTTAGCGATGCTAAATGTTGTAATAAGCTTTAGCATTTTACTTTTTAGTTTAGGTCTTGATCAAGCATATGTACGAGAATTCCATGAAATAAAAAGTAAACCTGCATTATTTAAAACCACTTTACTGCCAGGCTTAGTGCTTATATTTATAGCGTTAGGCGTATTGCTTTGCTTTGATAATGTAATTTCACTCTGGTTGTTTGAAATAGATAGTGTACTGCTTAGCTTACTTGTGTCTGTAGCCGTTTTATCTGCTTTTTTATCTCGATTTTTATCTTTAATATTACGTATGAATGAGCAAGGCTTTGCTTATTCTATGAGTCAGCTACTCCCTAAGTTACTTTTAATTTTAATTATTGGTGGGTATGTCGTTTTTTCTGTGAGTAAAAGTATAACCAACCTCGTTTTAGCGAATGTGTCGGCTACACTATTTGTTTGTATAATATATGCGTGGAATACGCGTAGCGAGTGGTTGCTAGGTATAAAAGAAAGTATTGACTATAACTACCTAAAAAGCCTTGTTAGTTTTGGGATTCCACTGATATTTGGTGGTTTGGCATTTTGGGGACTAACGGCGACAGATAAAATCCTTTTAAAAGAGCTATCTGATTTTGAACAGTTAGGTCTGTATTCGGTTGCTGTTAGTTTTGCGGCTGCAGCGACCATTTTCCAAAGTGTTTTTTCAACTATTTGGGCACCTATGGTTTATAGGTGGGCAGCAGCTGGTGAAAATCTAGATAAAATATATAAAGTAAATCGTTATGTATTATTAGCGGTAATTGTACTTTTTTGCTTGGCAGGTTTATTCTCGTGGGTTGTAACTTTAATACTTCCTAGCAATTATAATGACGTGCAATGGATTTTAATACCATGTTTAGGGTTCCCATTACTTTATACTCTTTCAGAGACAACGGTAGTGGGGATTGGTGTTACTCGTCGTTCTGGTTTTGCAATGCTCGCTGCATTGTTAGCTCTTGTTGTAAACTTACTTGGGAATTGGTGGCTAATCCCTGATTTTGGGGCGGCAGGAGCAGCTGTAAGTACTTGCGTATCGTTTTGGGTGTTTTTGTTATTAAGGACTGAGTTTTCGATTTATGTATGGAAACCTTTTCCGAGATTGCAATTATATAGCTATACGGCCTTGCTTGTAATTGGTGCCTCCCTAAGCACTTTTTATGGTAAAAATTACACGATTCCATTGCTTGCTTTTTGGTTAATTACACTTGTATTTAGTTTATTCTTTTTTAGAAAAGAAGTCGCAGAAATTTTTATTTGGATAGCTAATGCAAGTAAGTAATCAAGGTGGCTTTGAAAATAACTTCTATCTCGGAGCAAGCCCAATAATCAATAATGTTCTAGAAATTAATAAAACTAGCCCATTACTTTTGATGTACTTTATCGCGGACTTCTTATGATTTTATTTTTTATACAGTCTATTTTTTTTCTAGTCATGGGGTGCTTATTTATAGTTAAAAGAAAATTTATTTATCTGGTCACTGTAGTGGTTGTAGGTGCTTTGTTGCCCTATTCGGCAATCTTTAATGTCTATTTTTATTTCTCTGGCGCAAATGTATTTGATTTTTTTATCATAGGTATGGCGCTTTCTAGTCTATATCTTTTATTAATTGAAAAAGTTAAAATTCACTTACCGACTTCAATCGTTATTTATTTTTTTATAATAGTAAACTTTCTTTTCTTTTCTATTGTGATTTCCATTTTTTACAATGAGCACTTTAGGGTGTTAGCTGTCATTAAAGATATAAAGCCATTATTTTTAATTTTTACCATTTATTTTTCGTACAAGATTATAGTCAGTGAGCTTGGCAGGAAAAGTGACTATAGAGAAAATGCCTCTTTTGTTTATTCTCATTTACTTGAATTAATCTTGGTTGTAAAGTGTATAATTTTATTATACTTAAATTACAATGGATTTCTTTCGTCTCCATCTAGTGATGGGTTTTACACATCAGATGCTGAAATGATTTCAAGATATTCAGATTTTTCAATGGTTTTTATATTGGTAAGTTTTATTTTTACTTCCAAAACCTCTCCGTTGTTTTCTATTCTTTTGACCTTCCTTGCAGCGCTTTTATTATCTTTAATTTCAGGAAATAGAACATTTCTATTTATATATATGATTCTCTTCATAACGTTCTCCTTGAATTCTAGTGCTAAAGGGCGGTTGTTTGCATCGATATTTGGGTTTTTACTGTGTTTTTGTTTCTTAATCATATTGGCTTTTGACTTGAGGTTTGAAAATTCCATAAATATTGAAAACTTGGACCGGTTCTCTTCATTGCTTTCATATGAGACAATATATCGTTTGTTGGAAATACGTTATTCGCCTTTGTTCCAGCTTTATGATAGTGATACAAGTTTGCAGGCGTACATTTTTGGTTTTGGGGCTGGCACATCGTTTTATATCCCTTGGTTTGCTTATCGGCCGGGAATAGATCCATACTCAGCTTTTATAGATAACTTTTATCTGTCAATACTAGCAAAGTTTGGTGTGGTAGGTTTGTTAACACTCACATATTTCTTTTATTTATTAATTAGTAAAGTTTCAAAAGAGCTCCTTGTGAAATCAGTGGTGAGTTTGGCTTTGTTTGCTTACTGCACAACAATGAGTTTTTGGTACCAATCATCATTCTCATATTTAGCAATATGTTGGTTGTTTTTTTCTATGGTTCAAGTTAAACGCCAAAATAAAAATGTTTAATTCATAAGCGAAAAAATTTAAGGTTAAAATATTTATATGTTTAAAGTACTCCATGTTTTGTATCAAAGTTACCCTAATATATCAGGTTCTAGTACTCGCAGTAAAAGTATTGTTGATGCAATGTATAATTCATCAACTTTTGAACCCATTGTAATTACCAGTCCATTACAAAAGGGTTGTAGTGAAAAATCTTATGATATTATAGATGGTGTTTCATATTACAGGACATTTAAAAGAGGTAATGAAAAATATGAAGTCAATAAACCAAAAAGTTTTTTTACTAAATTAAAGAAAGCTGTATCCTTTATTTATTTTACTAAAGATGTTTATAAAGTTTCCAAAAAATATGACGTTGATGTAATTCATGCACATGCTATGGCATTTTGTGGAGTGCCAGCATTAATAGTTGCTAGGTTGCTTGGCAAAAAATTCGTATATGAAATTCGCAGTGATTGGCATTTAGATGAGGCCTTTTCTTCAGGTACTTTTTATCAAAACCTTTTTGGTAAAATTGAACTCTACGTTGCAAGTAAAGCTGATAGCTTAGTTGTAATAAGTGCTGGGTTATTCGAAAAGTATTCGAAGGTAAATCCAAGGACTTTCCTTATTTCCAATGCTGTGCATGATGATCGTTTTACAAAAAATGAGTTATTGCTGAAAAAGAATGAACAAATAAGTTTTGGTTTTATTGGCTCGCTTATTCCTTTGGAAGGGCTAGAGTTAGTCTTAGATGCATTAAAAATAGTAAAAAGGGATTATGGAGTTGAAATTGATTTCTTTATAGCGGGTAAGGGGGAATCAGTAAGTACTATCATAGCTAAATCGCAGTTACTAGGTATAACAAAGCAAGTTCATGCTTGTGGTAGTTTTCCATTTGAAAGTGTAGATAAATTTTATGATTCAGTCGATGTAATTGTAAACTTTAGAAGAGATGAAGAAATTGCCCATACAGTTACTCCTCTTAAGCCGCTAGAGGCTATGGCACAGAAGAAGCTAGTGATTGTTAGTGATGTTAGAGGTATGCTGGAATTGGTAACAGATAAAGTAAATGGACTTGTTGTTCCTGCTGAGAATGTAGATGAATTAGCGGATACACTCTATGATGTTTATAGCAGTTTTGATGATTATAATGCTTTAATTACTTCTTCATTTAAATATGTTTTAGAAAACTACTCTTGGAATTGTCATATCAATAAGTATGTTGAGGTATACAAGTGAGTAGTATTATCGAATATCTCTATGGTTTTAAGGTTTTTGCATTCAATAGTGTTGATGAATTGGCTACCTTTTCTATAAATAATCCTGGTATTTATATATCAATTAACGCTGAATGCTTATATGAAAAGGATGCTAACTTTATTAATATAGTCAACGATAACTATGGTTTTAGCGACGGTGTAGGCCCTGTTTTAGCAAGCTCCTTAAATGGCAGTGGGGTTTTAAAGAAGCTACCAGGATGCGAGCTCTGGCTATCTGTTTTAGATAAATTAGAAACTGGTAAGGTTGCTTTTTTAGGGGCTACTACAGATACGATGGAGTTATTAATTCGTAAAATAAAATATAATTACCCGCACTTAGATATTGTTTTTTATAACGATGGATACTTTTCGTCAGAAAAAGAAATAATAGAAAGATTAGTAGAATCAAAGCCTGAATTCGTTTTTATTGGTATGGGGCAACCAAAACAAGAGGTGCTTAGTAAAAAATTAAAACAACGGCTTTTAAAAGCAAAATTTTACCCTGTGGGAGGTGCTTTTGATTTATACACTGGAAAAGTAAAAAGAGCTCCCAAATGGTTAGTTAATTTAGGTTTAGAGTCTATCTACCGATTATATTTAGAGCCATCAAGATGGCGCAGGCAGATTGTTCTACCTAAATTTTTATTTAGGTGTATTTTTGATAAATTTTCTAGATAGGTTCAGTAAATATAATGTTTTTAGATCTGCTTTTTACTTTTTTTATTGCCTTTGCAATATTGTTTTTAATGCGTAAGGTAGCTCGCAGAGTAGGCCTAGTAGATAAGCCATCAGGGCGAAAAATGCACACGGGTAATGTACCATTAGTTGGTGGCGTTGCAATATGTATAACTATGGTTAATTATATTTATACACATCCTAACATGATTAACCATGCAAATTTATATATGCTTTGTATTTGCGGTTTAACAGCTGTTGGCGCATTAGATGACAGGTTTGATTTAAGTGTAAAAATACGCATGTTAGTGCAAGCGTTAATATCTGTAGCGATGATTTACTTTGCCAATGCAGAACTACATACATTGGGAAATTTACTTGGTTTTGGCGCTATTGAGCTAGGACTATTTGGTGGTGTGGTAACTGTACTTGCTGTTATTGGCTGTATTAATGCATTTAACATGGTTGATGGTATTGATGGCCTATTAGGTGGCTTATCAATAGTGACTTTTGCAAGTATTGGCATATTACTTTTATTAGCCGGAGAGCAAAGCCTCAGCTACTTATGTTTGTTACTGGTAGTATGTATGGTGCCTTACATACTATTAAACTTAGGTTTTGTTGGTCACAAACGTAAAGTGTTTATGGGCGATGCTGGTAGTATGATGATTGGGTTTACTGTTATTTGGTTACTTATTGGCGCAAGCCAAACAGCAGGTAACCCGATGATTCGACCTGTTACAGCGTTATGGCTTATTGCTGTTCCTCTTATGGATATGGTTGCCATAATGGTGCGCCGAGTAAAGCAAGGAAAGTCACCATTTAAGCCAGACCGTGAGCATTTACATCATATTTGTCAACGCTTAGGCTTTTCATCACTACAAACATTAACTCTAATTTGCTTTATTGCTGCGGTTTTTGCCGCTGTAGGTATTATTGGAGAGGTATTCTTAATACCTGAGTTCATTATGTTCTATGGGTTTATTGCTATTTTTACTGTGTACCTTATATTTTTAATAAATTATTGCACTGTAATGAATTATTTTCGCCGCAAATTAAACTTACCAGAGAAAAAGTTTTCACCAAACTAAATTATATGGTTGTATTAAACACCGAGTTAGCAACTCGGTGTTTTACTTTGTGTAATATTATGCACCTATAATTTATTCTTACCTTTAGCTGATTCAGGCTGTATATATTTAGCTATGCTACTTTTGTAAGCAAATATACTCACTTATGTTAAAGGACTATTTGTGAAAGCTGTAATTCCTGTTGCCGGTTTAGGCACCCGTATGTTGCCAATGACTAAGGCAATCCCCAAAGAAATGCTCCCCTTGGTTGATAAACCGCTTATTCAATACATAGTAAATGAATGTGTAGCGGCGGGTATTAAAGAAATTGTGCTCGTGACACATAGCTCTAAAAATGCCATTGAAAACCATTTTGATACCAGTTTTGAGTTAGAAGCCACGTTAGAAAAACGCGTAAAACGTACCCTACTGGAAGAAGTACGCTCTATTTGCCCACCAGATGTAACCATTATGCATGTACGCCAAGGTGAGGCTAAAGGCTTAGGGCACGCTATTTTATGTGCCAAGCCGATAGTTGGCGATAGTGATTTTGTTGTGGTGTTACCCGATGTAATATTGGATGCTTATACGGCAGATCAAAAAACTGAAAACTTAGCGGCGATGATCGCACGCTTTAATCAAACCCATGCCAGCCAAATTATGTTAGAGCCTGTTGCTATTGAAGATGTAAGTAAGTACGGCATTGCTGATATTAATGGTGCAGAGCTTGCTGCTGGTGAAAGTGCAGCAATTAAAAGAATAGTTGAAAAACCAGCCGCAGAGGTTGCGCCTTCAAACTTAGCCGTTGTTGGTCGTTATGTTTTAAGTAAAAATATTTGGCCATTACTCGCTAAAACTCATGTAGGTGCTGGTGGTGAAATACAGCTTACAGACGCGATTGATGCATTATTGGCTATTGATACGGTAGAAGCGTTTCATATGAGTGGCGGCTCACACGACTGTGGCGATAAACTTGGTTATTTGAAAGCGATTGTAGAATACAGCATGCGCCATGAAACTTTGGGCGATGAGTTTACCGAATATATGAAAGAGTTGGTTAAAGGGTAACGGGTTGCGAGCTCCGGGCGATGGGCATCGAGCAACGGGTTACGAGCGACGGGTTACGGGCTCCGGGCGACGAGCTTCGGGCCTCGAGCCTAGAACCTCGAATTAATCAGTTGGGCTAATGGTTTTATTTTCTCATTTACTCCTCATTCACTTCTCTTTGTGAATAAGATCTTAAAATATTTATGCACAAAGAGTTTAAGAGACGCTGCGCTTTTAGAGGAAGTTACGAGCTTCGGGCGACGGGTTACGGGCGACGAGCTTCGGGCCTCGAACCTAAATTCTAATACCGACGGGGGGTGAACCCGCTGCTACAGGTATAAAAAAACCTTGCGATATTAGCCGCAAGGTTTTTAAATATCTGGAACCTCGAACCTCGAACCTCGAACCTCGAACCTCGAACCTCGAACCTCGAACCTCGAACCTCGAACCTCGAACCTCGAACCTTGAAGCTAGCAGCCTTTTAAGCCCGGCCTCGTAGCGCAGAAATACAGCTTGCCAGCATGACAAACCCTAATGACACTTTAAACGCCAATGAAATGGTGCTCATTAATGCGTGGCTATTTTGCGCTGAGAAGGTGCTGTCACCAAGGTAATAATGCACAATTAAGTTGATTAAGCTCATGCCAAATAAATTACCAATAGTGCGTGATAAGTTCATTGAGGAAGACGCCACACCTAGCTCACTTTTATCCACCGCTCCCATAATGGCATTGTTGTTAGGGGTCGAAAATAAGCCAAACCCAATCCCTAATAATAACAGTGAGCCACTAATGTAAGCGGTGCTTGAACTAACCGATAACTGGGATAACAGAAAAAATCCAACCAGAACAATTACACAGCCTAGCGTGGCAAGTAAGCGAGGCTGTATTTTATCGGCAAGTTTACCTGCTAGGGGTGCCATAATAGCCATTGAAACCGCTTGCAGTAATACTATTTGCCCAGCATGTGCGGGGCTTAATCCTTTTATATATTGCAGGTACAAACTTAACAAAAAGGCCAGTGAAAAGTTACTAGCATACATGAGAAACGAAGTAGACAACGATAGGCTGAATACACGACTTTCTAAAAACATTTGTACTCTAATTAAGGGGCGTCGACTGCGACTTTGGTGAACAATAAATAGCATTAAACAAATGATTGAAAGTGCGGTTAATAGCCAGCCAGCTATATTCGGTAAATCACTTAATCCTAATACTAAGCACAGTGCAAAGAGCGAGAAAATAACCATGCCCCACCAGTCAAACGGTGATTTTTTATCGTTTTTCCATTCGCCATGTAAAAACAGTTTAATGGCAATAAGTAGCATAAGTACCAAGGGGATTTGCGAGTAAAACACGGCGCGCCATCCCCATATTTCAGTGAGCCAGCCACCAACCGCAGGCGCTGCACTGAGTCCTATGTATACACACGCCGCAGAGATGCCCAGTGCCATTCCGCGTTTATTATCAGGCGTGACAGAGGTGATAATGGCAACGCCTATACCAAAAATCATGGCGCCTGCGGCCCCTTGTATAAAGCGCCAAAAAAGCACCCACTCAATAGAGTTTGCTAACGCACACATTAGCGAGGCCAGTGCATTTAAACCTAAACCAAATGCATACACGCGTTTGCGACCATAGTTGTCTGCTATTTTACCGCACGGCAGCATAAAGATAACGCTACTGAGTAAATACAAGGTGGGCATCCACGCAATCATTTTTGCGCTTGCGTGTAAATCTTCAGCAAGGTCAGGAATAGCGATGTTAACGCCAGCCATGCCAAGCGGCCCAATAATAGAGCCGCTACAAACGATAATAAGTGCAATCGTAGTGGGGGGGAGATTAAACAAGAGGTATCCTTTTATTTACTGGCCTTAAAATGATACGTGAATATACTTGCTTGTACAGGATTTAAAGGGCAGCGGGTTGCGGGCGACGAGCGGTGGGCGACGGGGAGCGGGGAGCGAGCTACGAGCCTAGAGCTTAACACCGAACCTCGAACCTATCCCTTGCCAATTTCTACCGTCACCTCATCTCCCAATACTTCTCTGTATTTTGCTGCGAGTGTATTTTTAGCGTCATCATCGCCGTGAACTATTTTTATATGGTGGGGCTTTTTGCGCATACCGGTTACAAATTTGATGAGACCTGCCTGATCTGCATGAGCACTATAACCGCTTATAGTGTGTATTTTGGCGTTAATATTCACCCTAGTATTATTTATCAACACATAGCCATTATTTGGTCCGTAGGTTTGTATGTCGCGACCCAGCGTGCCGCGCCCTTGGTAACCTACAAAGAGTACATCGGTGGTTTTGTCGGTTAAAAAGCGCTCTAAGTAATTAACTATGCGTCCGCCGGTGCACATACCGCTTGCTGCTAAAATAATGGCAGGTGTTTGGCGGCTGGCTAAGTAATTTATTAACGCTAAGTGCTCGCTATGGGTGTTTATTGTAGTGAGGTTTTCAAAGTCGAGTGGGTGACGACCTTTGGCTACTTTTTGTTTGGCTTCTTCATCCCATAAATATTTAAATTTTCGGTACTGCTGAGTAAAGTTAGCTGCCATGGGGGAATCGAGTATTACTTGTATTGTGCGCCAAGGTGAGTTTTTAGCAGAAGCATGAATTAGCTGTTCAAGTTCGTATAACAGCTCTTGCGTGCGGCCAATACTAAAGGCAGGCACAAGTACTACGCCGTTATCGGCAACGGCGCGTTCAATCACGTTTTTTAAGGTTTGCGTACGTTGTTTACGACCTTGGTGATTTTTATCACCATAAGTTGACTCTATGACTAAGGTATCGGCTTTATAGGGCGCTTTAGGTGAGGGTAGTAAAGGCGTGTAGGGCGCACCTAAATCACCAGAAAAAACCACTCTATGATTATTGCTCGCTTTATAAGGAGGCGTGCTTATGTCTATTTCTACATAAGCGGAGCCTAAAATATGCCCTGCTCGTTGTAGTCGGGCTTTCGCTGTGTGTTCACCTTTGCAAGGAAGCTCAAACCAAGCTTTAAAGTCTACAGCTACAACTTGTTGTTTAAGCAGCCTTAAGCAGGTATCTATTATTTTTTGGTCTCGCGTAACGCCCACTTTTAATGCATCTTCAATGACTAAAGGCAATAAGCTTGCTGATGCAACAGAGGTAAATATAGGGCCTTTAAAGCCAGCCATCAGTAAATAGGGAATTCGGCCAACATGATCAATATGGCAATGGGTAACTATTAATGCGCGAACAGTGTCTATATTAAATTCAATGCTTAGATCATCTACAGAATCTTCACCTTGGAATAGTCCGCAATCAATTAGAAAAGAGCTTTGGTCGTTTATTATCAGCTGGTGGCATGAGCCTGTCACGCCATTTACTGCTCCGTGGTGAAGTATGTGCATTTTATGTCCTTATGTTTGGCTGCGGGCCACGGGTTACGGCTCGAAGCCCGAGCCTAGCACTTAGAGCCTAACGCCTTTATTTTATCGATAAATATAGCAGGTATTTTAATGTTGGTGGGACTTCATACCGTAACGGGCGGGCAGCGTGCCACGAGCGACGAGCCTAGCAACTAACATCTTGAGCCTAATACTGACGCGGGGTAAACTCCCGCCTACAGGTATAAAAAAACCTTGCGATGTTAACCGCAAGGTTTTTAAATTTCTCGAACCTCGAACCTCGAACCTCGAACCTCGAACCTCGAACCTCGAACCTCGAACCTCGAACCTCGAATCTAGCTCTTAAAAGCGTCTTGTAGTGGAGGAACTACTTGCTTTTTACGACTCAATACGCCGTCTAGCCATACTTTACCGTCTTCTGGTTTTTCACCATAGGCTTGCTCAACTAGGCTGGCATCGTCTGATGCAATTAGCATTTGTGAGCCTTCTTTCATAATGTCGGTCAGAAGTAAAAATACTGAATGACGACCGCCTTCTTCTTTAAGCTTGGCAATGTCAGCTTCAAGGTCAGCTTTAATCTCGTCAAATACTGCAAGGTCAATAACTTCTAACTGACCAATACCAACAAGGTTACCGTTCATGTTAAAGTCTTTAAAGTCACGCATTACTAAATCACGTACAGGCGTATCTTCAACGGCTGATTTAACGCGGAACATGTCCATGCCTAGTTCTTTAAAGTCTTCAATGCCTGCAATTTCAGCAAGGGCTTCAACACATTTAATATCGGCAGTGGTACAGGTTGGCGATTTAAAAATAACGGTGTCACTTAAAATAGCGCAAAGCATAATGCCAGCAATATCTTTAGGGATCTCTACGTTATAAAAATCGTACATCATCTTAATGATGGTGTTTGAACAACCAACAGGGCGGATCCAGCATTCAAGCGGGGTTGATGAGGTTAAATCACCTAATTTATGGTGATCAACCACGCCCACTACGCGAGCTTGGTCGATATCATCAGGTGCTTGGGTTTTTTCTGTGTGGTCTACAATGTAAACGTCTTCGCCAGCGTAGCTAAGTTTAAGCTCAGGTGCTTCGAAGCCAAATTTATCTAAAATAAACTGTGTTTCTGGTGATACTTCACCAAGGCGGGTTGGAATTGCCGGCTCATCAATTTGGTTTTTTAAATAAGCCAGTGCAATTGCACCACATATTGAATCTGAATCTGGGATTTTATGGCCCACTACATACATTGACATTGACTAAACTCCTTAAAATTTGCCGATATTCTAGCAAAGTATCCAGCTTTTAACATATAGACAGTGCAATTAAGTTTTAGCTAAACTTGAAAACCTTATATAAATTAGGAACTGCATATGCGATTAAGCCGCAAAGGTTGGAACAATGTTATTATTTTTTCTATGTTGATCATGATCTTCTTTTTAAATGGTCTTCATAAAAAGATTGGATCCGATGAAACGCAGGCGCAACTGCAGCCACTACTTCCTGTGCAAAGCTTTGTGTTAACACTTGAATTTAGCGACCAAAAAATTGAGCGCATTGGTACAAGCTGGCGTACTACTGCTTTGATCAAAGAGGTACCGCTTAGTTGGCAAGGTTCAGAGCAGCAACTTAGTGAGCTTGTTTATTTATGGCAAAATACAGCGCTGATGACCACCACCACACCTGATGCGCTTGATATTAATAAGCCACTATCGGCAGCGACGTTTGAACTCGCGGGTGAGCCCCTACCTTGGATGTATTTATTATATAAAGCAAATGGTGAGTATTATCTTCTCGAGAAAACCAGTCAGCGGCTAATGTTGCTTGATTTAAGCACTGCCAAGCAATTATTTCCTAGTTTTACCTTTTCATAAGTGAGTTTTATAAATGCCTGAATTACCAGAAGTAGAAGTTAGCCGCATGGGCATTACCCCCCATGTGCTAAACCAAGTCGTTACTAAGGTAAACATTCATAATGCCAGTATGCGCTGGCCTGTGCCAGATGAGGTATACCAACTTGAGGGGTTGGTGGTTAGCAGTATTGAACGCCGCGCAAAATACTTGCTATTAGAATGTGAGCTTGGGGCGGCTATATTGCACTTAGGGATGTCAGGGAACTTGCGCGTTGTAAATAAAACCGAGCCACTTAAAAAACACGACCATGTTGAGTTTATTTTAGCGAACAATAAGGCGCTTCGTTTAAACGATCCACGCCGCTTTGGTTGTTGTTTATGGCAAGCACCCAATGAAGAGCACAAGCTACTAGCTAAATTAGGCCCTGAACCACTCACTGATGACTTTTTTGCTAAACGTGTTTATGAGCAATCACGTAATAAAAAAGTGCCCGTTAAGCAGTTTATTATGAATAACGCCGTGGTGGTGGGGGTCGGTAATATTTATGCTAACGAGTCATTATTTAAAGCGGGTATTGACCCTCGTAAAGAAGCCGGAAAGGTAAGCCTTAAGCGCTACCAAGCGTTAATCCCAATTATAAAAGACACCTTAGCCGCTGCAATTACTCAAGGCGGCACAACGTTGAAAGACTTTGCCCAAAGTGACGGTAAGCCAGGCTACTTTGCGCAGCAGCTATTAGTGTATGGCCGAAAAGGCCAACCTTGTGTAAATTGCGATACCGAATTAACCGAAATTCGCCTAGGGCAACGCAGCACCGTTTTTTGTGAGGTGTGTCAGAAGTAGAGAATAGCTGTCAGCTGTAAGTTTTCAGCTGTCAGTAAGAATGGTTACTCACTTGTTTTTATTTTTGCTATCAAACTTGTTAGCATTTTTGACAGCTGGACTGTTTCATTTAGCCAAGACTTACCTATGTCGGTATCAATATAGTTAATATCGATGCCAATATATATTTGGGTTCTTGCCTCAGCAAGCGAAGAGCGAGCGATATCTAAAAAGCGTGTTTTTTCTTTATCGCTCTCTCTTGTCATACCCTCAGCTATATTACTAGGAACAGATAAACTAGAGCGTGTTAGTTGATCTCTAAAGTTAAAGTCTTTGATTGGTTGTGTATTTTTATAAATATTAGCGCTAAGGCGGGCTGAACGCTTCCATACCTCTAAGTTTTCAAAGTTCATAATACAAAATCCTTATGCTCAGTTTTTATCCTAGTTGATATTTTATTAACTACAAATATCTATTTTCAGCAAGGAAGTATTTTCTGTTGACTCTAAAGTTATAATTAGCTTTTCTGACCGCTGACCGCTGACCGCTGACCGCTGACCGCTGACCGCTGACCGCTGACCGCTGACCGCTGACCGTTGAGTAATAACTTTTCTTGAGGAAAAAACAACCGGCCGGTAGCAATGTGATTTAAGTGCTGGTATACTCCCGCGTCTGCCACGTTGCGTTCTATGTCCTCATATAGTTTAGCCACTTGTGAGCGGCGCAAAAGTCTAAAACTCGAAGGGGTTGTAGCAAACTTAGAGCGGTAGTTAAACATAACTACCTGTGGTTTTAATTGAAAAACATTGGATTTTTATAAATGAAAACGTTTGTTGCTAAACCAGAAACAGTAAAACGTGACTGGTACGTAGTTGACGCTGAAGGTAAAACTTTAGGTCGCATCGCTACTGAAATCGCTCATCGCCTACGCGGTAAGCATAAAGCTGAGTACACACCGCACGTAGATACTGGTGATTACATCATCGTTATTAACGCTGAGAAAGTTACTGTTACTGGTAATAAATTCAAAGACAAAGTGTACTATGCTCACTCTGGTTTCCCAGGTGGTCTTAAGTCTACTACTTTTGATAAACTTCAAGCTGCAAAGCCTGAAATGATCATCGAAAAAGCTGTTAAAGGCATGTTGCCACGTGGTCCTTTAGGCCGCGCTATGTACCGTAAACTTAAAGTTTACGCGGGTACTGAGCACAATCATGCTGCACAACAGCCTCAGGTTCTAGACATTTAAGGAGCACTATCATGGCAAATCAATACTACGGTACAGGTCGTCGTAAAAGTTCAAGTGCTCGCGTATTCTTACGCCCAGGCACTGGTAACATCGTAATCAACAAGCGCTCTTTAGAAGAGTACTTTGGTCGCGAAACAGCACGCATGGTTGTTCGTCAAGCTCTTGAGCTTGTTGACATGACTGAAAAGTTTGACTTACACATCACCGTTGCTGGTGGTGGTACTACTGGTCAAGCTGGTGCTATCCGTCACGGTATCACTCGTGCACTTATGGAGTTTGACGAGTCATTACGTCCACAACTTCGTAAAGCAGGTTTCGTTACTCGTGATGCACGTAAAGTTGAACGTAAGAAAGTGGGTCTTAAGAAAGCGCGTAAGCGTCCACAGTTCTCAAAACGTTAATTTTTACGTTATCAAGAATTCAAAAACCCAGCTTATGCTGGGTTTTTTGTTTTGTAGCTATAAGATTTTGCTTCAAGGTTCAAGGCTCAAGGTTCAAGGTTCAAGGTTCAAGGTTCAAGGTTCAAGGCTCAAGGTTCAAGGTTCAAGGTTCAAGGCTCAAGGTTCAAGCTATAAATTTGATCTAAGCTTTGTGTCTTTCTTATTTTACAGTTATAAGTTAAGCATGTTTCAGCTGACTGGTTATGTTATGAGGTTTGAAGATTTAAGGGTATGGCAACGTTCAGCCGATTTAGCTTGCGAGATTTATTTACATTTTAAGCAGAGCAAAGAGTTTGGTTTAAAAGATCAAATAACACGATCTGCACTTTCAATTTCTTCAAATATAGCTGAGGGTTATGAACGAGTAACACCTAAAGATTATACTCGATTTTTATCATATTCTAAGGGGAGCTGTGGAGAATTACGCTCTCAAATTTACATTGCATTAAAAATAGGAGAGGTTGATACGACAAAGGCCACTGAATGGATTGAGGAAACTCGTGAGCTTTCCCGTATGATTTCAGCATTGATGAAATCAATCGATGCTTGGAAATAAGAGGTTCAAAATTAATATTCATTCAAAAATATATGAGTATGTTTCGCCTTTCGCCTTTCGCCTTTCAGCTTCAATTTTCCCTTTAAGACTAATGTCGACATTAGCTTGATCAAAATAGGCCAAGTATGCGTATTTATTGAACGAAAGCTTAAAAATGACCGACTAACGCAAAAAAAGTTAAATAATTATCGCAATTAGTTTAAATCCATCAGTTAATTGGTGAATTTTTTTGCTACAATTGGCGGGCAAATAAAGTGAATGAGTTTAATGTCGCCAAATTCAGTGGTTACTGTACTTAGTTGGTGAGATTGTACTTGTTTACAAATTGTTTTTACGGAAGCGATACTATAGTCATTTGGTTTCATACTCGAGCTAACTTAATCAACTATTTGAGCAAGTCAGGATTATTCGAGCAGGAGGCTGTGAATAACCTTGTTTTAAACAAGGGTTTTAATTATGATCGTTTCTCTTTTAAAATTCGAAAAATTAACCTGCTGTAACTGATGTTCTCAATATAGCAAGTGTTGAGAATCATAGTGGAGATAAGTGGATGAGCAATGCGCCTGTAGACAATGGCCGACGTCGCTTTTTAACCATAGCTACCTCTGTTGTTGGTGGTGTTGGTGCGGCTGGGGCTGCTGTTCCTTTTATTGCGTCTTGGAATCCAAGTGAGCGAGCTAAATCTGCGGGTGCGCCTGTAGAAGTAGATATCAGCAAACTTGAGCCAGGACAATTAATACGTGTCGAGTGGCGTGGTAAACCTGTATGGGTTGTATCACGGACCCCAAAAATGCTTGAGCAGATGAAAGAACATGAAGGTCAACTTCGTGATCCGCAATCGCAAGAGCCACAACAATTAGAATCATCAACCAATGATTTCCGTTCATTACGCCCAGAGATTTTTGTCGCTGTAGGTATTTGTACGCATTTGGGTTGTTCACCTAGCTTTTTACAAGGTGGCTTTGGTGAGAAAGTGGAAGGGACTGATGACGGTTTTTACTGTCCATGTCACGGTTCTAAGTTTGATATGGCCGGCCGTGTATTTCAATCGGTACCTGCACCATTAAATTTAGAAGTCCCACCATATACTTTTCTTGATGAGACCACTATTTTAGTGGGCGAAGAACAAGGGGTGGCCTAATGTTTGGAAAAATTGTTGAGTGGATAGACGACCGTATCCCAATGACACGTGTTTGGAACATGCACATTGCACAGTATCCAGCACCAAAAAACTTTAACTTCTGGTACTTCTTTGGCTCACTCGCTATGTTAGTACTAGTTAACCAAATCCTTACCGGTATTTGGTTAACGATGAACTATGTACCATCTGCTGAAGGTGCGTTTGCATCAGTAGAATACATCATGCGTGATGTAGAGTACGGTTGGTTATTACGTTATTTGCATTCAACGGGTGCATCTGCGTTCTTCATCGTTGTTTACATGCATATGTTCCGTGGCATGATCTACGGTTCTTACCAAAAACCACGTGAATTACTGTGGTTATTCGGTATGTTTATTTTCCTAGCCCTAATGGCTGAAGCGTTCATGGGTTACTTATTACCATGGGGTCAAATGTCGTTTTGGGGTGCACAGGTAATCATTTCACTGTTCGGCGCTATTCCGGTAATTGGTGATGATTTAACACTGTGGATCCGTGGTGACTACGTTATTTCGGGTGCAACGCTTAACCGCTTCTTTGCATTACACGTAATAGCATTACCACTGGTTATTGTTATCTTAGTATTTTTACACATTGTTGCATTGCACGAAGTGGGTTCTAACAACCCTGACGGTATTGATAACAAACGTAAAAAAGGAACCGTGGCTGAAGAAGACAAGCCTAAATTTAAGTTCCATGAATACTACACAGATAAAAAAGACATTATTGATGCGATACCGTTCCACCCTTATTACACAGTAAAAGATATTGTGGGTGTGGTTGGCTTCTTAATCTTGTTCTGTTGGGTGGTGTTCTTTATGCCTGCAATGGGTGGTTTCTTCCTAGAAGCGCCAAACTTTGAACCGGCAAACCCACTTAAAACACCAGCGCATATTTTCCCTGTTTGGTACTTTACGCCGTTTTATGCAATCTTACGTGCGATTCCAGACAAGCTAATGGGTGTTGCAGCAATGGGTGCATCTATTGTCGTGCTAGCATTATTGCCTTGGATTGACCGTGGTTCGGTTCGTTCAGTTCGTTACCGTTGTGGTTTCCACAAATGGAACATTGCAGGCTTTGTAGTTACTTTCGTTCTTTTAGGTTGGGTTGGTGCTACACCTCAAACTGACTTTAAAACGCTTGTTTCGCAAATCTGTACTGTGACTTACTTTATGTTCTTCGTACTGTTATTTGTTTACAGTAAGAATGAAAAAACTAAGCCATTGCCTGAGAGGTTAACGAAATGATGAAAAAGCTACTTATTGGTTTATTCGCTTTATCAGTAAACGTATTACCAGCAATGGCGGCAGGCCCGTCAGTTCCTCTAATGGAAGCGGGTAACGATATATCTGATCAACCTTCTTTGCAACGTGGCGCAAAGTTGTTCATGAACTACTGTCTTGGTTGTCACCAAATGCAGTATCAACGTTATGAACGTACTTTCCGCGATATTGGTATTCCAACAGAGATTGGTCAAGAGCAACTTATTTTTGATGGTTCAAAAGTAGGTAGTCATATCAATAATGCAATGAAGAAAGAAGATGCTGCAAAATGGTTTGGTGCGGCTCCGCCGGATCTAACAAATGTTGCGCGTGTGCGTGGCAGTGATTGGATTTATACCTATTTAAAATCGTTTTACAAAGATGAATCTCGTCCGTTTGGCGTAAATAATACGTTATTCCCATCGGTGGGTATGCCACATGTTCTTCAAGAGTTGCAAGGTGTTCCTACTGCAATTACTGAAGAAGTAACAGTAAATGGTAAAACAACCACTCATATTACTGGTACAGAAACAGATGGTACGGGCGAATTAAGTGTAGATGAATATGACCAAGCAGTTCGTGATTTAACGAATTTCCTAGAGTATGTAGGTGAACCTACACGTCTCGAATCGGAAGCGCTAGGTATTAAGGTACTTGGATTCTTAGTGATTCTATTTATCTTGGCATTTATGCTGAAGAAAGAATACTGGAGAGATGTTCATTAAGTTTGAACATATTTAAAGGTAATTTTGCAATAGGGGCTTAAGCCCCTATTGCTGTTTTAGTTATTTAATGGAGGTAGGCATGGCCGTAGCTGCCAATAAGCGCCCTGTAATGACCCTTTTTTCTGGTGCTAACTGTATGTATAGCCACCAAGTACGCATTGTACTTGCTGAAAAAGGTGTAAGTGTAGATATTCATATGGCTGAAAAGGATAATCTGCCAGAAGCACTTCACGAAATTAACCCTTACGGCACAGTGCCAACACTGATTGACCGTGAGCTTGGTTTATATCAGGCAAACATCATCATGGAATACCTTGATGAACGTTTTCCTCATCCTCCACTAATGCCTGTATACCCGGTCATGCGTGGTCGTAGTCGTTTAATGATGCACCGTATTGATACTGATTGGTACAGCCTAGCTGAAAAAATCATTAACAACACGTCTGAAGCAGCGCAAGCGCGTAAAGAGCTGACAGAAGCATTACTTGCAATAGCACCCATCTTTAGTGAAGCGCCTTACTTTATGAGTGAAGAGTTTAGCTTGGTTGATTGTTATTTAGCTCCACTATTATGGCGTTTACCTGAGTTTGGTATTGAGCTAAATGGTGCAGGCTCTAAAGAACTTAAAGAGTATATGATCCGTTTATTTGAACGTGAATCATTCCAAGCTTCTTTAACTGAAGCAGAGCGTGAGATCCGTTTATAATGACCTCTAATCGTCCTTATTTACTACGCGCTTTTTTTGATTGGATTGTTGATAACGAATGCACACCACACTTAGTGGTTAATGCTGATTTTCCTGCAGTGCAAGTGCCAACACAGTTTGTCCAAGACGGCCAAATTGTATTGAACATAAGCCCTTCAGCGGTTACGCAGTTTTCGTTAGATAATTCTCAGCTTAGCTTTAACGCACGCTTTGGCGGTCAGCCAATGCAAGTGTACGTGCCTTTAGGGGCTGTACTTGCAATATATGCACGCGAAAATGGCGAAGGCACAGTCTTTACTGCAGATGAGTTTTTAGAGGACGAAGACGATTTTGCTCCAGAGCTTGAAAGTGTCGATTCATCACCTGAACTAGTTGATGAAACACCTGATCCTAAGCCTGAAAAGAAAAAAGGCTCACATTTACGCGTTATAAAATAACCCTTAAATGTTAGATAAAAACCGCTTAATAAGCGGTTTTTTTATGTCTGTATGAAAATATTAGGTTAAAGGTTAGAAAGGCTCACGAGCGACGAGCTGCGAGAAGCGAGCAACGGGCCTAGAGACTCGAATTAATTAGTTGGGCTAATGGTTGTTGTTTTCTCATTTACTCCTCATTCACTTCTCTTTGTGCAAAAAGATCTTAAAGAGATTTTATTCACCACAGAGGGGGCAGAGCACACAGAGGAAATGATTAAAGACATGTTTTATTTGTCCTGTCTTCTCTGTGTAGCGCGAAGCGTCTCTGTGTACTCTGTGGTAAAAATGTTTTTTAAGTGGGGCTTACGCCGTGCAAGTTTGATTTAAGTTCACGAGCGACGGGCCTCATACCTAAAACCTTGAACCTAATACACACGCGGGGTGAACCCGCTGCTACAGGTATAAAAAAACCTTGCGATGTTAACCGCAAGGTTTTTAAATTTCTCGAACCTCGAACCTCGAACCTCGAACCTCGAACCTCGAACCTCGAACCTCGAACCTCGAACCTCGAACCTCGAACCTCGAACCTCGAACCTGATACTTTACAAATACTCAAACACTTTAATAACGCGCTCTACGCCAGAGATATTACGGGCAATATTAACGGCTTGGTTTGCTTCAGCGTCAGATACTAGCCCCATTAAGTATACTTCGGCATTTTCAGTCACTACTTTTATATTATTACTGCTGATGTTTTCAGCCGCTAAAAGCTGCGCTTTTACTTTTGAGGTTAACCATGAGTCGTGAGTTTGCGTGGTAATACCAATATTAGAGCCAATGCGTAATTGGTTGTGAATTTTACGAATGCCAGATAGGTTCTCAATGGTTTTAAACGCTTGGTTTTTCATTTCTTGGTTAGGAACTTGCCCTACCATTAAAACCACGCCATTAACGCTTATAACGCTGATATGAGCAAACTTATTAAGACGTTCATCTTCACTAATAGCAATGCTGGCTTTTATTTCAATGTTGTTGTCGTCTATTTGCGAGCCAATGGTTCGTCTATCGTTTGCTGCAGTAACAGCACTGGCTGTGCCGGCCACTACAGCAGCAGCACAACCTTGTAATAACACAACGGTGCCTAAAATAATCAGGGAGCGTTTAAACATAATTTTCATCCTGCGGGAAAAGAGTTAAATCTACCAATTCACTTAAACAGTGAAGGTTAACTAAATGCGATTCAATAATGCGACTAGGGCGTTTAGACGGTGTACGTATTTCTACATCGTTGTGCCCAAGTAAGCCAACGAGTTCGCCACCATCATCACCTACCATTACTATGACCTTCATATCTTTGGTTAGTGCCGCTTCTACTGCAGAAATTATATGTTTTTCATTGCCATTAATTGCTAATGCAAGGAGCAAATCACCTTGCTGAGCAAAGGCACGTACTTGGCGTGCAAAGGTATCGTGGTCATCTATTTGATGGCCTTGACCTAGATTAATATTTTCTTGCGAAAGGGTAATTGCAGGTAAGCAAGGGCGCTCTGTTTCGTAAAAGTTTACTAATACGCCAGCCATGTGTTGTGCCAACATGTGGCAGTTTGCTGTGCCGCAACATATCAGTTTATTACCATTGATCAGGCTTTGTGCAATGGTGAATGCCGCTGACTCCAATGCGCTAGGAAGTACTTCACCTGCTGCAATTTGAACTTGAATACTTTCTTTAAAAATTTCTTTTATTGTGTCTTGCATGGATTACCAACAATTAATATCTAATTCTGTGTGAGCTCACACCCGCTTTATTAAGGATGATGATTTTTAGAAGCAGCTTGTTAATTTTTAACTACGCATTAATGCATTTAGCTGTTGTAATAATTGCTCACTCATTTGTATGTGCTCGGTATTAAAATACGTTTTTTAGCCAGTTTATGTGTAGTGATGGCTCGCCTGTTATAGCAACATAATCAATACGTAATGGCTGATTCTTTAAGTTTTTAGCCGCGAGGTAATGATAAATAGTTCGTCTTAATTTTTCTTGCTTTTGCGGGCTTAAAGCATAATTAGCGCCGCCTTTTATATTATTTTTACGAAACTTAACCTCAACAAACACTAAGGTGTCACCGTCTTTCATAATGACATCAAGTTCGCCATAGGGGCAGTAGTAATTACGCTCAATCGCTTTTAAGCCTTGTGCTTCTAAATACTTTTGCGCTTGGCGCTCATAATACTGGCCTTTTTCACGACTATTTTGCCACAGCTGTTTAAACCACGACATGTCGACCCCTTAGTTAATTATGGTTATGCCATCGTTAGCTGATTGCATAAATAGCGGTACAGGGCGTTGTGTTTTTAACTCCACCGGTTTTATTCGGCGGTTGCTGTACTGAGCCCATTGCAGTGAACGTTCAATATCACCGGCACTATTAATCGACAATTTACCGCTCAACCCTGAAAAGTATTTATCGGGTGTAACACTCAATTGTCTAATATCGTTAAGCATGGTAACGGAATCATAAGCCATCGCAAATAAACGTTGGCTTATATCGGCTTGTTCAGGCCATAAATCATTGTATTGCTGACGCAGATTATGTTGCTTAATTTGTGAGTCTAACATCCAAGGCAGTTCAGTAAAGTAGAGTCCGTCTAAATCACCTTTGTCAGTGGTATCTATTTGCTTACTGTGGCTTTTAGAGCTGGCGTAAATAGGAATTCTATCGGCAAAGGTACTCACATTAACATCAAGGTAAGGCTTAATTAATCGGGTTTCAATGGCGTCGCCGAGTATGTAGATGGCATCAATATCTCCACGTGAGCGTGTTTCGCTTTCAACTTCTTTATTAAAAAGTGCTTTAACAGATTTAATACGTTCTTTTGACTTATCAACTTCTAACAAGCTAGTAATCGTATTGGGCATATCTTTGTTATCGTTGTAAAAACCAACTTGCGTGGTTGTTTCACTATAGCGTTGCCACTGCAGATTAAAGTAGTCAACTAAGCGCTGGCCATTGGTATTATTTGGCGCTAGCAACATCGGCTTTTGATAACCCTGTGCTAAAAAGTGCTCTAGCGTTTGCTGTACTTCATGTTCAGGATTAAGCGCAAAAAAGTAATGTTGCAGCGAGGTTCTTTCGCCATCAAAGGTATTTAAATGTAAGGTGGGTATATCGAGTAATGTATTGGTATTAGCGAGCTTATCTATATTGGCTTTTAATAGTGGACCAATAACAAAGTCAGGCTGTAACTGAGAAATTTGTGCGCTCAACGCTTCTGTTTCAGTGTTTTCATCTATAAACAGTGTTTCGTTGATCTCTTTTTTATCAAGCGCTGCCAATATACCGGCTTTTAAGGCATCCCCAAGGCGCTTATTAGCACCTGACTGAGGCAGTAAAACAACCAAACGCTCAATATTAATTGGCGCTAATTCATTAGCATACGTTTCTTGTTTTGGCAGTACATTGTTACCAGGATGCCCCAGGTAACGGCGGCGCCAATTATTAATGGCTTGGTCTAAATCAACCGAGCTGTTGGCGTAAACTTGATGATACAAAGCTAAGTTAACCCAACCTTGTTGGATCACAGAACCACGGTTAAATCGTTCTAATGCGTAAGATGAGAGTTGCTTTAAATTTTTCCAAAGTGCATCACTAAGCTGAGGAATTGAAATAGTGTTTTTAGTTGCAGATTCTGACGCCGCAAAAAAATAGGGTGCAGCACGTTTTGGCAAGTTTTGAGAAGCAAAAATGCTGGCAGTTAAAAATTGGTGCCAGGCAAAATGTTCGGGTTGCTTGAGTTGTCCCTCAAGTGAGTTTAATACTTCAAGTGCTTGCTGGTTTTTATTCTGCTCTTTTTTTGCAAAGGCAATATATAAACGGTTTTGAATTTGATCAACACTGGCAGTAAGTGCAAGTTCGCTACATATTGTTTCGAGTAGCGGCCAGTTTTCTTCCGTAATGGCGCTATCACGGGCACTATAAAGCAGTTGAATTTTATCTGCACCAAAACGGTTTTGCGCTAATTGATAAATCGATTGCGCGTTCAGTGCTTCATTTTTCAGCGTATTGGCACTGCTATTTAAGTTATCGCTGGTTTTAGTTGGTTTTTCGGTTGTGCTACACGCCGATAACCCTGACAATATAATTAATAGACTAACTAGTTTAAGTCGCACAATGATTTCCCATACGTTAACGCGATTTGCTTATATTACTGACTGACGCAGGAGACCTCAATGTTAAATGAGGAGAATTCACAGAAAATTGGCACTCTTTACGTTGTTGCCACCCCAATCGGCAATTATGACGACTTAAGTCAGCGTGCAATCGCGACATTATCGCAGGTTGACTTAATCGCTGCTGAAGACACTCGCCATACTGGCAAGCTACTCAGCCACTTTGGTATTAAGGCTAAAACCTTTGCGTTACATGACCATAATGAAAAGCAAAAAGCGCAGCAAATTATCGACCAACTTAATCAAGGGTTAAATATTGCGTTAGTATCCGATGCCGGCACGCCGCTTATAAGCGACCCTGGTTATGCCGTTGTTAATTTATGCCGTGAGCAGGGCGCACTTGTCACACCTGTACCTGGTGCATGCGCTGCTATTACGGCGGTATGTTGTTCAGGGCTGCCAACCGACCGTTTTCAGTTTGTTGGCTTTACGCCCGCTAAAAGTAAAGCACGCCAAGACTTTTTTATTGATGCGGTTAACTCAAGTATTACCAGTATTATGTATGAAAGTACCCACCGTATTATGGCAAGCTTAGACGATTTAGAAGCAGCGCTAGGTGGTGAGCAGCAAGTGGTATTTGCCAAAGAGCTCACTAAAACATTTGAAACCTTTTTTAATGGCACAGTGACTGAGTTAAAGCAGTTTTTAACTGACGATCCTACTAAACAGCGCGGTGAAATAGTACTCATGCTGCCGGGTAAACCTAAGGTAGTTGACGATATTCCGCCAGAGGCACGCAAAATGTTAGCGCTACTTGAAAACGAAATGCCAATGAAAAAAGCCTGTGGCGTGGTGGCCGATTACTTTGGTATGAAGAAAAACGCGCTGTATAAAACAATTATTGAAGAAAAACAGTAAATGTTTACTGCGTAGTGTGGTGCTCTCATGTATACTGCGCGCCGAGTTAGCCAAGATAATCGCTGCCTGCAACGAAAATGCGCAGGGGGAGGAAAGTCCGGGCTCCACAGGGCAGAGTGCCAGTTAACGGCTGGGGGGCGTGAGCCCACGACAAGTGCAGCAGAGAGAAGACCGCCAATCTTCGGATTGGTAAGGGTGAAAGGGTGCGGTAAGAGCGCACCGGGCCGCTAGTAATAGTCGGTTGCAAGGTAAACTCCACTCGGAGCAAGACCAAATAGGGTTCCTTATGGCGTGGCCCACGTTGGAACCGGGTAGGTTGCTTGAGCCATAGAGCGATTTATGGCCTAGACGAATGATTATCACTTTCTTCGGAAAGGACAGAACCCGGCTTACCGGCTGACTCAAACTCAAGCGTAAGCATCTGATTTATTAGGTGCTTACGCTTGAACCACTAATCTCATGGCACAAAATTTCAAAAGTGTGCCAAATAGTGTGCCAAATAAACTCAATACGTTACTTACACATAGGTAACTTAATGAGACATATCAAACTCCCCGAACACCTCATACTACGGAAAGAGCGTTACTATTTTCGTTATGTTTTCCCTCGCAAATTTATCGGCTCCGATATACGCATTTCACTTAAAACCAAACACCTTCATCATGCTTTAAACTTCCTTGAATTAATCAAACCCGAATTAGATAAACTAAAAATACTTGCGAGTGATCGACACAATATAGATACTGAAACTTTAATCACTCAAGCAAAATGTATCTTAATTCATATGAAGCAAAAACTTACCCATGAGCTAAGCAAAAAAATAATAGCAAAAGAAGAACAACGTTATGCTTCAACTGCGCACTCTGTTCATGGCATTAAAGCAAAGCCGTTAAACAATCACTCACCTACACATTTAAGAACTGCCGCAAACATTATGCTTTCTATTGCAGATGGTGAAACAGGTGAATTATTGGTTGAAGCTTTAAAAAACAATGATTATGAAGTTCTTAATATTTATGTTTTGGTCAGCAAGTACATGGCACTTAAAAATAGTGGTTTAAGTAATGCCGATATTGTAGCTAATAAACAAATCGAAAAAAGTGTTCGTCAACTTGCACGGCAGTTAGATACGTTTTTACTCGCTGGTATGTGTAATAGTTCTGAAGTTGAAACAGATGAAGGCTTGTTTGATGACTGCGATGAAAACGACAACTTTTATGCCGATAATATTGATGCAATAGAAACCCTAAACAAACACGATGTAGAGTTCGAACATGGCTCATTAGAGTATTCAGCATTTAAAAGTATGTTAGAAACATCAAGAAATTTGCAGGCTAAATACTTGGCTTCTTGCTTAACTAAAAACTCAGAGCAAAAACATTTATTAGATTCAATGTTTAATAAAAGCTCACACACCATTGCTGATAGTCAGCCAAGTAAAGAAAAACAACAAACTCAAGGCCCATTATTTTCAGAAGTGTATGCCGAGTTTTTAGATTTTAAAGTAAAGGCAGGTTTAAGTGATCGGCTTGTAAAAGAATATGCTCGCCACTACGACGCATGGTGTTTACTGAGTGAAGACAAACCTATTGAAAGTTATAAAGCGAGTGATATAGGTCGCTTTATTGACCGTTGTTATCAGCTACCTAAAAAGAATCGCGCACCATACAGTAAAATGAGCCTACAAGAGTGCCTAGACTTTGATGTGCCAGAAGAAGACTTAGTTACACCGAAAACAGTTCAAGGCTATTACAAGTGGTTACAGGGGATATTCGCGTATGCTAAAAGAGATACTGTTGAATATATTCAGCATTCACCATGTACTATAAAACGAGACTTTAAACAGCGTATACGTGGTGTTTTTAATAGCGAAGAACTTAAAAAGTTTGAAGCATTTGCAATACAAACAAAACATGCGTGGCAAAAGTGGTCACTTTTATTAGCCATGTACACAGGCGCAAGACGTACAGAGATATATCAGTTAAGAAAACCAGATATCCGTGTTGAAGATGGTATTAACTACATATTAGTAACTGATGAACACGAATCACAACGCCTTAAAACAAGTAACGCTAAACGTAAAATTCCTATCCATAAACGCTTAATCGAGCTTGGCTTTTTAGAGTATGTAGAGCAATCGCAAGAACGTATTCTCTATGAAATAACTTCAGCTGAAAGTATCACTAGTTGGTTTGGTCGTTTAGTTGTGGAGCTTGAAATACCGAGTGTGAATGAGCTAAACGAACTTCGCAGCTATCACAGCTTTAGACATACGTTCATAAGTAATATACGCAATAACCACTCGTTTGACCTTTCACTAATACAACAAGTGGTTGGTCATGAACTTTCAAAAGGTGGGATAACTGATAAGTACACACACGGTGGTGCTAGTTTGAAGAGACTACTAGAAGTAGTCGATAGCTTTAAGTTATGATGAAATAAATTACAATCAATAAAGGACTACGATTAATGAGAACATTACAAACATTAGGACAAGGTGGTTTTGGAACAGTTGAGCTAGTCGAAAATGAGTTTGGAAAAAGGTTTGCCAAAAAAACATTCTCACTAAATCAACCTGGCCAGTATACACCAGAAATGCTCGACAACGTAAAGCGTCGCTTTATTAGAGAGGCAAAAGTCCAATCTGAATTAAAACACAATAACATAGTACCTGTTTTTGAAAGTTCTACTGATAGCGAGCCGCCATATTTTATTATGCAATTAGCGTTTTCGACATTAGGTGATGAGATTAGTAATAGCCGAGATTTAAATGGTAATTATTTAGCAGCATTAATGGATATTATAGCGGCACTAGAAGAAATCCATTCACTAGGTATCTACCATAGAGATCTTAAGCCACAAAATGTACTTAATTTAGGGAGTAATGGTAATAACAGGTATGCTATTAGTGACTTTGGGTTAATGTCTATCAACGATACACAGCTATCGATGATCACCCATACAGGTATGAGGATGGGTTCTGATTTTTACACTGCGCCAGAAATTGTAGCTGACTTGAGAAGAGCTAGTGCTAGATCTGATATTTACTCTTTAGGTTGTATTCTTCACGATTTCGTGGGAACTAGTGATAGAATACCTTGTAATGAAATAAGCGATGACCAAAGTATTTTCTCCGATATCATACGAATCTGTACAAGAAGAGATCCAAACAGAAGGTTTCAGTCCGTAGTAGATCTTCGAGAAGCTTTACTTGAGATTGACTTGAGTAATGAGTATGCACAAACGCAAGAAGCTACCGACTTTATTTCATTAATCGAGTCAGACTCAGAATTGAATCTTACGCAATGGCAAAGTCTTTTTACTTATATTGAAAAGAACTTTAAAGATAACGACGTGAATTTACTATTGGCTAAACTAAGTTTGGCAAGGGTTAATCAAATTCTTGAATTAGGAACAGATTTATCCCCTAAATTCGCATTAAAATATTGCGAATGGGCAAAAAGTGGGAGCTTTGATTTTTCTTTATGTGATGGTATCGCAAATCGATTAGCAGCATTTTATTCTCTTGATGATTTGACATGTAAAACAGAAGTTTTACTAGCACTTTTACATTTGGGCACAAGTCATAATCGTTGGTATGTTGAAAGAAAATTTATGAGTTATGTAAGTGTAAATATGCCGGAAGATATTGCTAAACGCTTCGCTCTAGAAATAAGAGTTCTAGGGAGTAATGCATGCAGAATGTTCGAACATTTACATCACTCAATTAGTATCGATTTAAGTTACTTTCATCCAATTATTAATACTACTCTACATAAGCTTTGTAAATAATAATGAAAAAGTTTTCTCATACCTCAGAGGGGCCAAGAGACACTAATCAAGATCATCTTGGCGTTGCCAAATTAAGATCTGGCGCAGTTCTTATCTGTGTAGCCGATGGTGTAGGCGGTAATAATGGTGGGGAAGTTGCATCGAAATTTGCGGTTAAAAACTTTATAAAATTAGTTGTTGAAGAGGAGGTTTCCTTCATTAATGCTATTAATGAAACCCATTCGTTACTTATTAATTTGGCCGATAAAGATCTGAATTTAAAAGGAATGGCTACAACTTTTACGGCCGCCTTGATTACAGGTACTCATTTGGAAGGAGTACATGTTGGTGACTCAAGAGCATACCTCTTAAGAAATAATGGACTGAAGCAGCTTTCTGAAGATCATTCTGAAGTTGCTAAATACTTGAGAGAAGGCAAGTTGACAAAAGAACAAGCAATTGACTATCCAAGGAAAAATATTATATACAGTGCTCTTGGCTCACAGAAAGACTTAGTAATTGATAGATTCGAGTTTGATCTAAAAGCGAACGATAGAATTATATTAACTACTGATGGCTTTTATAATTCAGTCCATAAGAAGTTATTCAGAGATTTATCTAAGAAACACATTAATATTAAAGAGTTTGGTAACAGCCTAGTTAATCATGTACATAAAGTTGGTGCATCAGATAACTATTCTATTATTATTATTGAAGTTGATTAATGCGAATAAGTCTTAACTTAATCTGTCAGGTTTGATTTTTTGATTTTGATCAAACCTGACAGTCGCATATGTGCCAAAAGCAGCTATTCAGGTATAACTCGTTTCTGCCCCAAAACGTGTTGAGGCGAATGCCTCAAAAGAGCGAATAAGAGACAGTCAGAGTTATCTGGATATCTGGACTTAATTCTACAAAGCGGACGCTTAGCGAACCCGTTCATGCCCTAAAATTGAGTTTAGGCAATCTGCATTAATTGTATAATGATGTCTCTTTGATCACATGGATGGTATTTATGTCAGTATTAGATATGGTTAGGCCTGTTATGGAGCCAGTATGCAAGGCATAGAGTTAGAATCAAAGATAACCTGTCCAGAGTGCGGGTTTAGTAAGGTTGAGATTATGCCTACAAATGCTTGCCAGTGGTACTACGAATGCGAAAGCTGTAAAAAGTTGCTTAAACCATTAAAAGGTGATTGTTGCGTCTATTGCTCTTATGGGACAGTAAAGTGTCCTCCCATCCAAGAAGGGAACAGTTGTTGCTTTGGTAAATAATTCATTCCCCTGACTGCTAAGTGTCAGGGGAAAGCCTTAATGCAAACTGTTTACTTGTTACTTGCTGTGGCTGGTAACTTGGCAGAAATAAGTGCAGCTAAACTAATAAAGATAAATGAAATTGCTAAACAAGCAGCTAACCCGTATAGCTGGAAAACCCAGCCTGACAGCACTGTACCAATCAAACGCCCCATTGCATTTGCCATGTAGTAAAAGCCAACATCTAACGAAACGCCATCGGCATCAGCCATGCTAACAATCAGGTAACTGTGCAGAGATGAGTTAATGGCAAACAGTACGCCAAATACCATTAAGCCAGCAATGAGTGCCGTTTTAACCTCCCAGTTAAAGTGTAACGATAAAGCTATACCTAATGTCACTAATGCCAACAAGCTTGCCCATTTTACGGTTTCAGTGGCAGGAGAAACGCTAGCTTTGAAATTGATTAGCTTAGGTGTCATTGATTGGACAAAACCGTAACCAATCACCCAAAGCGCTAAGAAGCCACCTACTGTCCAATGATCCCATTCAAACACTTGTGACAAGAACACAGGTAGTGCAACCACAAACCAGACATCACGGGCACCAAACAAGAAGAGTCGTGCAGCCGATAAGATATTGATAGAGCGACTCTTTGAGAAGATGTCGGTAAACTTAGGTTTGTTCTTGGCTTTACCTAAGTCGTTTTTCAAAGCATAAAGGCTGTAACACCAAACAAGAGCCAAAACACCTGCCATTAACAACATTGCGCCTTTGAAGGAAAGTAAAGTTAACAGTAAGCCGCCTAAGAAAAAGCCAACGCCTTTCAGGGCATTCTTAGAGCCTGTTAATACCGCGACCCATTTAAACAAGGTGCCTTCTTGTCCTGCGGCAACCAACATCTTAATTGAGCTTTTTGCGCTCATTTTGTTTAAGTCTTTGGCAATGCCTGAAAGCGCTTGTGCAATCATCACATACACAACTGTTAACCATTCAGCAGGAACAGCTAACATCAGCAAGGCGATAGTTTGAATGGCTAAGCCAATGTTCATGGTTTTATTTAGCCCTAAACGGGCACCTAAGAAGCCGCCAACTAAATTAGTGACAACGCCAAATATTTCATAAAACAAGAACAACATCGCAATGCTAAGCGGACTATAGCCTAACGCGTGGAAATGAAGCACTACCAACATGCGTAGTGCGCCATCTGTTAAGGTAAATGCCCAGTAGTTACCTGTGACAACAAGGTATTGCTTAATATCGTCTGATAATGATGTCAAGCGCTTCATAGTGTTACATTACCCTTTAATTGATGATCCGACTTTACGAGCAAGTTCAGCCGTTCTATTAGCGTAACCCCACTCGTTGTCATACCATGTGTACAGCTTCACCTGAGTGCCATTAACGACCATTGTTGATAATGCATCGACAACGCTAGAACGTGGGTCGGTTTTATAATCGATAGACACAAGTGGCTTTTCTTCATAACCAAGAATGCCTTTTAATTCGCCCTCAGCCGCTTCTTTCATCCAAGCGTTAATTTCAGCTTCCGTTGTTGGACGCTCAACCTCAAATACACAATCAGTAATTGAAGCATTCGCAAGAGGCACACGTACCGCATGACCATTCAGCTTACCTTTCAACTCTGGGAAAATATGAGTAATCGCCGTTGCCGAACCTGTAGTGGTTGGGATTAAGCTCATGCCACAGGCACGCGCTCTACGTAAATCTTTATGCGGAGCATCTAGAATCGTTTGAGTGTTGGTAATGTCGTGGATAGTCGTCATCGAGCCATGTTTGATGCCGATTTTATCCAGTAACACTTTCACCACTGGTGCTAAGCAGTTTGTGGTGCAAGACGCTGCCGTTACGATTGAGTGCTGTTCAACATCATATAGATGGTCGTTAACCCCCATAACCACATTAAGTACACCTTCTTCTTTTACGGGTGCTGTTACAACGACTTTTTTTACTCCTTGGTCTAAGTAGGCTTGTAGCAACTCAGTTTTCTTCATCTTGCCTGACGCTTCAATGACCAAATCACATTCAGACCAATCCGTATCATTAATTGCTTTGTTTTGCGTTACACGAATGGCTTGACCATCAATTATCACGTTATTGTCATCATGGGTTACATCATGTGACCAAGTACCATGCACAGAATCGTACTTTAATAAATGTGCTAGCGTTTCTGCATTGCCAGCAGGATCGTTGATTTGCACAAACTCAATGTCTTGCCAACCAAAAGCAGCTCTAAGTGTTAAGCGACCCATGCGGCCAAAACCGTTAATACCAATTTTAATTGCCATTGTTAAGCTCCTACTATTTGAAACTCATTGAAAAAAGAAAGTTGTACTGGGTGTGAGAGCGCTTTAGGGCGCATTTTCTGCACTTGTTTAATAATGTCTGCCTTGTCGTAACCTAGTTCAAACATCAGTAGTCCAATGACTAAGCCTGTGCGACCAGAGCCGCCTTTACAATGCACGGCAATGGTGCCTTGATTGCGTAAGATAGATAGCATGTCATCAAGGTTTGATTTGAACGCTGCTGCAAAATCTTCATTTGGTGCATCGTCATCTAAAATAGGTAACTGAAACCATTTAATACCTTGTGCATCACACACTTGAGGAAGGTCTTCGGCTTCATTCTTGTTCATTTCTGCATCGTACATCAGCGTCACAATCGCTTGTGCTCCAGCATCTTTCAATTGTGTAACCGATGTTGTTAAATCAACGTCTTTTGTTCCGGGGCAAGGAGTAAAGATAAAGCTTGCGCCATTATCAAGTGTTAGTATGTCATATGGATGAGTGTGCATAAAAAGCCTCTTAATTATTCGTTAAACCAATGTTTTGTTCTGTTCACAATCGATACGAGAGACAACATAACTGGAACTTCAACCAGAACCCCAACCACGGTCGCCAATGCAGCGCCTGAATGTAAGCCGAAAAGGGAAATAGCTACTGCCACTGCCAATTCAAAGAAGTTAGATGTACCAATCAAACAAGAAGGTGCAGCAATGTTGTGCTTAAGCTTGAGTCTGACCGCGATAAAATAGGCAATAATGAAAATGCCATAGGTTTGCAGGATAAGCGGAATGGCGATTAGCAAGATATTAAGTGGTTGCTCAATAATGGTGTTAGCTTGAAAGCCAAACAGCAAAACGACTGTTGCCAGTAAACCGATAACAGAAAACGGTTTTAACTTCTCTAGCAAACTTGTGATAGCTGCTTCATCGCGACCTGAGCTGTTTAAGTGTTTTCTAGTCAGGATTCCCGCGATTAAAGGGAGCAATACATACAAAATCACCGAGATAAACAAGGTGCCCCAAGGTACATGAATGTCTGTTACACCAAGCAATAACCCCGCAATGGGAGCGAATGCAAAAATCATGATGATGTCGTTCACCGACACCTGAACTAAGGTATAGTTCGCATCACCTTTGGTTAATTGCGACCAGACAAACACCATTGCCGTACAAGGTGCAACCCCCAGTAAAATCATACCAGCGATGTATTCTTGCGCTGTTTCTGGTGATACAAAATCGGCAAATAAGCCTTCGAAGAACAACCAACCTAAAGCAGCCATTGAAAATGGTTTAATAAGCCAGTTGACCACCAAAGTTAATACCAAGCCTTGCGGATTCTTCCCTACTTCCTTAATGGTTGAAAAATCCACTTGCACCATCATTGGGTAGATCATTACCCAAATGAAAACAGCAACAACTACATTTACATGGGCAACTTCAAGCTTTGCAATAGCTTCAAAAAGAGGTGGGTAAACAATCCCCAGCGCCACACCAGCAGCAATTGATATCGCCACCCAAACAGATAAATAACGTTCAAAAATCCCCATAGTTACATTCCTTAATTACAGCAGCTTGCCACACGCGTAGGACGGTCACCCATCGAGTTTAATCTGGCTAGCTCTTGTTCGATAAAAATAGGCTCATTCACTACCGTTGAGGTGATGGTTTGCTTCATCCACGCTGGCAATGTTGGATTGATCGAATAAAACACCCATTGCTGATGCTTTCTGTCAGATAAAATGCCTGTTTTTCGAAGCTGTGCTAGGTGACGGGACACTTTGGGCTGGCTCTCTTCATCTAATGCAGTCATCAACTCACAGACACACGCTTCACCCTCAACCGCAATGATTAAAAGCGTTTTCAAGCGAATATCATCAGCCAGAGCTTTGTAAAAAGTTGTTGGCGTTATTGGCGCTGGCATTTGCTTTTCTTGTATCAGCAAAAACATTTTGATCCGTTCATTTAGCTCTTGTAGCGTTTTTTCAAACGGGTTGGCATCTCTACGAGAACGAGGCTCAGGGAAATCCCAAGCAAGGCAGTTAGTACCATTGACTCGGCTATCACACTCTTTTGCCGCTTTATCACACAGGGTAATAACAAAATCGAAATGGATATTGCTAACTTCATCAAGGTGTTTTGAGTGTAATCCATCGGTAGGTAACCCAAAGTGCTCGATAGCTGACAAGGTACGACTATCAACACTATTTGGCTCAGTACCAGCACTATAAACCTCGTACTCACCTTTACCATGATGTTTTAGCAACGCCTCAGCCATGATAGACCTAGCTGAGTTTTCAGTGCATAAAAAGAGAACTTTCATGAAATACTCCATAATGAATTTATTATATAATAAATTTATTATGTTATGGTGGCAACAGATATTTTCGAAAAAATGAGTTATGAGTAGTGTTAGTTAGAAGTATAACTGCTAGTACAATACCGCAGTTGGTTAATTGGAGAGCTAAGCCACTGACCTAAATGAATTAGGTAAAACGTCTGTTAATTAGTTTTTATTAGTTGAGCAAAGAATTAAACTGAACGACTCAAAGTGGCACTTTTACGAAGTTCGGCTGTGAGCGATAACCGGTCACTTAGGTGAGTAATCATTAACTTAGTAAGAATAAGAGGAAAGTTTCCTCTTTTTTACATGTTTATATGAGTTACAGAAAGCATAATATTTATAGCTGGCAATCACTAATACTATTTGCTATTAATGTAAGTTCACAAAATAAGGATGTTTTCGCGCTAAAATAGGGAATGGGAAAGTGTCCTCTGATAAAGAAGTTAGGTTTTCAGGCAAGTATCGTGGAATTATCAAAATATAAAATAGAATGGTTGTTGCTGGCTTTTGGGCTGTTATGTATTTCAGTTTCTATATATTTCGATTTATGCTCTATTAACTCCACTACGTGGTTTGCACGTTCAGGCGCTATAGTTGTGCTAGTCGCAGCAATAGTTGAGTTTAGGCTTGCATCCTATTCTTATGAAGATATCTATAATGCAGCCATCCAAACCGCAAGAAAAAAGGCGTCCACGCCATCAGTTTCGGATAATCCAATAGTGAACGGTTTAGTTCAATCAAACCTAACAAAGAAGCCAGAAGCGCCACGTTCAAGAAAAATCCTTAGTGTTGTTTCTCATATCTTTGTCATTCTTGGTACTGCAGTATGGGGCTATGGAGATCTATTGGTTTCGTAAACCTAAAGCCCGCATATGCGGGCGTTAACCGTCAAACCAAATTTTGGAGAATATTAATTATATGGAAGTTAAAACTGAACCAGCAGGTCGCCTTTTCGATATTTTACAAGAAGCTAGAAGTAAGCCAGATCAGCAAAAAGTTCGAAAAGTTTGGGCTGACGTTTTCGGTGTAGATGAAAGTGATACTGGTACAATTCTAAGAATGATTGCTGACTTGATTCAGTTAACTTATAAAACCAAATCTCAAATTGAAGCCTTAGATGATGTAGACCATAAACTTTACCTAAAGCCATTTAATAAAATTGAACGTCTATTCTCTTCTATAAACTTGGAAGCGAATTGGCAGGGTTTGAAAAATTTGATTGATGAACCAACGATTTACGGACTTCAATTTTGCTCAGATAAATTAAACCGAAATTCGAAAATTACAGCGTTAAAAAATAGCGAACTAGATCAAATCAAAAAGTCACTCACAGAACTTTCGGAGATGATTTCCAATTCGTCTTTAGAGCCATCTCTGCAGCTACTTCTTTTAAGAAACATTGAGAGCCTTAGACAGGCATTAATTGCTTATAAAATTAAAGGTATAGATGGTATTGAAACAGAGATGGAATTGAGTCTTGGTTCACTTGTACTTAACAGAGAAAAAGTTAAAGAATCAGTAGCAAAAGATAATTCTGGTGGAGTATTTAAGAAGTACTTAAAAATTTTGGACGGTCTAAATAAAACTGTCTCAACAGCTAAAAAAGTAGACCAACTGACAGGTTTATCTAAGTTGCTGGGTTTTAATGACGGCTAACAAGGGTTTTCAATTCGGACAAATTTTAGTTGGTTTTTTGTTCGTGACTCACTTATCTTAGTCAACTAAAAATTTGCCGCTTAAAACGGCGTTGAGGCTGTAGAATTACTCTTTTTTAAGAAAAACAGCTCGTTTTATGGGTTCCAAATGCATTACCTAATGCTTTAAAAACGCTTAGAGTTAATTACAGGAGCTCGTTTTTTAATTGAATTTGGCTGTTTGAGTTATTCTACAGTCTCGTTAGCTGTAAATAGCTTACAGTGATTCAAAAATAACAATAAAAAAGATTAGGAGGTTAGATGGTACATAAATTGGAAGATGGTTGGAAAGGTGCTAACAATGAGTTTTTCTCAACCCCAGATGGGGCAGTTGACTCGATTAACAAGTTTAGAAACCGCTTTTATGAAGCAGTAGATAAGATCCCTGATGAAGACATTCAAGAAGTTGCACCAAATTTAGTACCAATTGATGCAAGAGCCGCAGTTAAGGATGCGGCAAGGTCGTTATTTGAACAAGGTTACACAAATACAAGTGATGTTATTGCAAACTTGAAGGTAGAGTTGGTGAACTATGGACCTGAATTTATAGACTTTATAGCTCAATATTTACAATCAATCATTTAAATATATAAACAGCTAACAAACAAATCAAAGAAGGACTTGAAACAACTGGCTGTTTGAATCGCCCCGTGTTTGCCAGAGACTCAATAACTTGAGAAACTGGAACTATGAAAAAATCAAATCGCTATACATCAGAATTTCGTGAACGTGCAATTAGGCTTGTTACCACACAACAGCATGAATA
>NZ_JASDCM010000047.1:0-539 GCF_030407915.1 Pseudoalteromonas sp. APC 3250 | reverse complement strand
ATTGTACGCACCGCTAAAACGGTCTCAGGGCGTTTCTGAGGGGAAACCGGTAAAACAGGCAACAAACCACCCGAAAACCCGCCAGAAACGCGCAGGCTCTGTTTTTAAGGCATGCATGAGTATGCACGCAAGTGCATAGCGCGAAAATTCACGCCATTCAGCCAGAGTAAGTCCTGTTTCCGGCGTTCTTTCCATCCGAAAACGGTGAACGGGGACGCAATTTATTGCGTGGCCGTGAAGCGTTGCCGGCGCAGCCGGAAAACCGGTTTTCAGCACGTTCAGGAATCGGGTTCGTCGACGGCCGGCAATCACGTTATGGCAAGTCGCCGGACGACTTACCACACGATTCACCGGCGATTCGACTCGGGACTTGACTCTAGAGTCACCACGGTCAAAAAAACGCCAAAGCGACGATTCGACTCTAGAGTCAAGTCGTCATAAGTTACTGATAGTGTGGAGTGAGTCGTCGATGACTCTATGACGAGTCGTCGGCAAGTCGTACACGAATCGCCGACGACTTGGATTGACCTTATAGAAGG
>NZ_JASDCM010000046.1:0-620 GCF_030407915.1 Pseudoalteromonas sp. APC 3250 | reverse complement strand
TGGCACTGAATGATACTGCTATCATTCTTTTTTACTTTTGAAAACTCTGTACAAATAACAATGTTATTCATACGAATTTTATTATCAGCTTTTCCAAATTTTTAAAGAGCAGAGAATCAAAAACTTCTCAAAATTAAACACACTCTATTCTCAGGTGATTGTGCTACCCGATAAAAGAATATTTATTTTTAAGAAGTAAAGTGGTGGAGCTAAGCAGGATCGAACTGCTGACCTCCTGCGTGCAAGGCAGGCGCTCTCCCAGCTGAGCTATAGCCCCACATATGCTGGTCTTACTGTTTGTATACCGACTTCTTTTTAAGACAAGGCGTAAGTTGAGGCCGTTTAGTTTACTAAACAACGAAGCTTACAACGAAGCATTAAGAAGAAGTGGTGGGTCTGAGTAGATTTGAACTACCGACCTCACCCTTATCAGGGGTGCGCTCTAACCAGCTGAGCTACAGACCCAAACAATAAGTGTTGTTCTCTTTACAATTAACAATCATCTGTGTGGACACTACGAACAAATAAGTTCTAAATCGTATAAGGAGGTGATCCAGCCCCAGGTTCCCCTAGGGCTACCTTGTTACGACTTCACCCCAGTCATGAATCACTCCGTGGTA
>NZ_JASDCM010000045.1:0-667 GCF_030407915.1 Pseudoalteromonas sp. APC 3250 | reverse complement strand
AGAGCGGGTCATTAGCTCAGTTGGTAGAGCAGTGGACTTTTAATCCATTGGTCGATGGTTCAAGTCCATCATGACCCACCATCCTTTATTGTTAATAAATTTTGGTCTTAATCGGCGGGTTTACGCGCACTTACTTTTTATAAGTAAACCAGAGCGGGTCATTAGCTCAGTTGGTAGAGCAGTGGACTTTTAATCCATTGGTCGATGGTTCAAGTCCATCATGACCCACCATTCTCTATTGAATGGTTATAATCGGCGGATTTACGCGTACTTACTTTTATAAGTAAATCAGAGCGGGTCATTAGCTCAGTTGGTAGAGCAGTGGACTTTTAATCCATTGGTCGATGGTTCAAGTCCATCATGACCCACCATTCTTTTTATATTAGAATGGCCTAATCGGCGGATTTACGCGTACTTACTTTTTATAAGTAAACCAGAGCGGGTCATTAGCTCAGTTGGTAGAGCAGTGGACTTTTAATCCATTGGTCGATGGTTCAAGTCCATCATGACCCACCATTCTTTTTTATATTTAGAATGGTCTAATCGGCGGATTTACGCGCACTTACTTTTTATAAGTAAACCAGAGCGGGTCATTAGCTCAGTTGGTAGAGCAGTGGACTTTTAATCCATTGGTCGATGGTTCAAGTCCATCATGACCCACCATTCT
>NZ_JASDCM010000044.1:0-752 GCF_030407915.1 Pseudoalteromonas sp. APC 3250 | reverse complement strand
ATGATGTGGCAGCGTATATGCGCTATTACAACTTAGAGCGACTTCATACTGCTAATGGTGATCTATCGCCAGTAGAGTATGAGCAAAGTTCCTTAAGAAAAGTGTCCTGATTTAGTTGTGCAGAACAAACCCTTACGATGTGAAATTTCAAGACTACTTCTATAATCGTGGTTTAGAACCAAGTGCAGATATAAGTGGCGATCTCGCTCCTGAAGGAATGACGTTTGTTCCTGCAGCGCAAAGTGCAACAAACGAAGCACTGCTTATAGTAGGTAATGAAATCTCAGGCTCAATTGCCGTATGGGAAATAACAACTCAGTAATTAGTAAAGTTTTAAGTAAAAGCGATATTGCGGTTATCTATAAATCGCTTTTACTTCCTCCCCTCTCAATAATCATGCCTTATGTGAATGCTTTTTAATCAAAAACACCTCTACAACCCTTTGTTTGTATGGTTATTGTACTAAATTGAAATTAATTTAATAAAACTGAAATAAAGCATTGACCCTCTCCAGAATATCCCTATAATGCGCATCCACTGACCCGGCAGGCAGCAATAAAAAGCGCTGAAAAAACGGTAAGTGAGTCGAGTAAAACTTAGCTTTTAAATCTTTTAAAAGAAACTAAAAATTAAGTGTTGACAAAAAAATAGGAAAGCGTAATATGCGCAGCCCTAGCGAGATAAAGTTAAACGCTTTAATCGCAACGTTCTTTAACAATATAAAGCAATCATCTGTGTGGGCACTCGTACAG
>NZ_JASDCM010000043.1:0-791 GCF_030407915.1 Pseudoalteromonas sp. APC 3250 | reverse complement strand
CATAGGTGATGTCAGCTACCCAAAGTTGATTTGGCTGCTCAGCAGTAAATTGACGATTAACTAAATCAAGTGGCTTATCTTGTTGCTCGTCAGGTATCGTTGTCTTATGTGCTTTACCCCGACGAACACCTTGAATTCCCATAACTCGCATCAATCGTTCGACTGTACAGCGGGCGACTTGATGGTCGTCAAGCTGTAGCTGCTTCCATATTTTTCTTGCACCATAAACTGACATATTATCCTCCCACACTTCGCGAATGAGTATTATCAGCTCAGCATCACGCTTTTTGCGGTTAGACAGTCGCTCAGGCTCTCTTTGTATCTGTTTATGAGAATAATACGTTGATGGTGCAATCGGCAATTCCTTGCAAATTGACTCGACACCGTAATGCTCTCTGCAAGCATCAATAAAATCCACTATTACTTCTGTTTGCGGTCGAGCTCCGCTTGGGCGAAAAAAGCGGCAGCTTGCCTCAGGATATCATTCGTTCGCTTGAGCTCTTTATTCTCGCGCTCTAAGACGGCAAGGCGTTCTTCAGTTGATTGCGTATTAGAAGAGGGTTTAGACGGTTGAGCTTGAGATTTCTTGACCCATGCTCTAAGTGTTTCTGGGGTACATCCCAGTTTATCTGAAATCGATACTAGCGCAGCCCAAAGAGAAGGGTATTCATGCTGTTGTGTGGTAACAAGCCTAATTGCACGTTCACGAAATTCTGATGTATAGCGATTTGATTTTTTCATAGTTCCAGTTTCTCAAGTTATTGAGTCTCTGGCAAACACGGGGCGATTCA
>NZ_JASDCM010000042.1:0-908 GCF_030407915.1 Pseudoalteromonas sp. APC 3250 | reverse complement strand
ATCAGCTATCAGCTATCAGCTATCAGCTATCAGCTATCAGCTATCAGCTATCAGCTATCAGCTATCAGCTATCAGCTATCAGCTATCAGCTATCAGCTATCAGCTATCAGCTATCAGCTATCAGCTAAAACTTTAAAGTGGTTCATTTTAAAAGCAAGTTTTATAACTTAAACATTAGCATTAAGTTATAAATACTGACAGGGAAATAAATGAGAAGGCAGCGAGCTACGAGTGACGAGTATCGAGCAACGAGCTAGTGCTAAAACCTGAGACCTTTAATCTACTCTTTTAGCGCAGCGTCTCTTTGTCCTCTTTGTGAATAATGACCTTGCGCGGCATAAAGCTCCGCCTACAGTAAATTCAGAAGTTAACCATATCAGTAGGCGGGAGTTTACCTCGCGCATTTGTGTTTAATATCCTAGACCTGACGCGATATAAAATCGCTGCTACGAAAGGCACTTACTGCTAAAAACAATTTTTCACCACAGAGGGTTCCGAGGCGCTTCGCGCTACACAGAGGTAGATTGGTATTTTTTAAGCATTTCTCTGTGAACTCTGTGTTCTCGGTGGTAAATATTTTTTAAATTAATGACCTTGCGCGGCATAAAGCCCCGCCTAAAATAAATTTAGAAGGTAACCATATCAGTAGGCGGAAGTTTACCTCGCGCATTTTAATCTGACATCTAAAGTCTAATTTCTTGTTTAAACACAGAGAAGTGAATGAGAGTAAATGAGAAGACAACGGGCTTCGAGTGACGAGCTGCGAGCTACTGCTAAAACCTGATACGACCCCGATAAAGTAGACACGGGTTTTTAATTCATTAACTCGTATTGCATGGGACTCACATTTCCTAGCGTGCCATGCATTCTTACTGAGTTGTAGTAGTTTTCGATATAAAAGCGACTTT
>NZ_JASDCM010000040.1:0-1009 GCF_030407915.1 Pseudoalteromonas sp. APC 3250 | reverse complement strand
TGATACGACTCTATAAAAGTGGACACTTATTTAAGGAATAAGTGTTATGAAAATCAAAACTAGGCGTAGTCATTCAATTGAATTTAAAACAAAAGCAGTTGAACAATCGTTAGACTCTCCAGATACTGTTAATGTAATAGCTCATCGGCTGGGCATTAACCCTGTCTTATTATCTAAATGGAGACGAAAAATGACGTCAAAAAGTACATCTAACCCAATTAAAAACCAAGGCCCTGATAAGTCATATAAAGATTTGGAGCGCCAAGTGCGTAAGCTTGAAAAGCAATTGGAAGATGCGCAGTTGGAGAACGATGTGTTAAAAAAGGCGAAGGCCTACTTGGACAGCCGAAAAGAATAAGATTTGAGTATATTCACCAAGCTGCGACAGCTAAGAAAACGATAAAAAAATTATGCACATGGTTGTCAGTATCAAAAGCTGGATATTATAAATGGCTAAAGCAATCATTAAGTCAACGTGCGTCAGAAAACGACTCATTGCTTGAGTTTTTGAAAAAAGTAAGTAGTGATGAGCACTGTATTCCGGGCTACAGAAAGTTGTGGAAAGCCGCTATAGATAATGGGTATGAGTGTAGTAAAGGCCGTGTGCAGCGATTACTGCAGAGTATGGGTTACCGCTCAGCCGCGGGTAAACGCCGATATACCGGTAGCGGAAAAAAGCAGGGGCATATCACTGCAGAAAACTTATTGGGTCGTGAGTTTAGTGTTGATGAACCCAATACGGTATGGGTGTCAGACATAACGCAAGTTCGTTGCAGAGAGGGTTGGCAGTATTTATGTGTAATTTTAGATTTATACTCACGCAAAGTCGTTGGTTGGGCAACAAGTCGAGTTAACAGCGCAGACTTGGTGATTAGAGCGTTAAAAAAAACATGGGATGCACGTAAACCTGATGGAAGTCGCTTATTATTTCACTCAGACCAAGGCAGCCAGTATCGTGCAAAAGAAACAATATCGTGGTTGAACAACCGACAGGTAACAATTAGCATGT